>CAZKUM010000008.1:0-5113 GCA_964555955.1 uncultured Candidatus Saccharibacteria bacterium
ATTTTTATTTATTAAAAATTAATTTTAAAATTTTTATTTTTTTAAATTTTTACAGCTGTCACGTTTTTAGTTCTTCGTAAAAAATATAGCAAGATAATTATTATGGCAAATAGAAGAATCGCTATTAAGGCAAGAATAATTCTTTCCACTGAAAACAGCCTAAAGAACCAATTTTTAGTTTTTAATTCAATATTTAAATGCACGCCAGAGCCCTCTGTTACTTGAAATGGCTGGCCTTGATATGTTAAATAATCTTGCGACACTACTTCTATATAATAATCACCTGATGGCACCAAGAATGAATACCTTCCTGTCACATTTGTTATTTGCGGATTTTGCTGTTGGAAATCTTTAGCAGGCCATAATTCATATTTGGGGGCTTGCCCTGAGCCTGGCGAAGGGTTTAGCCAATAAATAGAAACAGCAGCGTTGGCAATACGGGTTTCGTCATTTCCATCTTTTTTATATACATATCCTTCTGGGTCAACAACCATAATCATAGAAGCTTCTTGTGTTTTTTGTTCTTTATCTATGGCAGTTAAATAATTTATCTTTGTGCGGATTTCGTATTTGCCACTTACTGCAGGCGATTGAATAGTTGCCTGCCACACGCCAGTGCTTTTGTCTTCTTCATAAGAAAACTCGCTTAACACAATATCTTTGGTTGCCTTTACCTCTTCTGTTGAAGTTGCTTGATTAGGCACGGCTTTCAGGTTTGTTGCTTCCAAAAGAGAAGCCGAAAGAACAGCTGAAAGTTTATTTACAAAATCAAGAAACGCCGATTGTGAATTGGCTGATTTAAAAATAATGTAACCTTTTACGCTTTTAGCTGCAACTTCTGGTTTTACCACTAAATACAATGGCTTGTTTTCAATTGTGTTTATAGTTTGAATAGGCTCTCCTTTATTTGAAAAAGTAATTTTTGTTTTAAGGTCAATATTGTCTTTTCCGAGCCTGGCAAAAACAAAATCAGTTGGTATTTGCGAAATTTCTTTAGTTGTAAATTTTTTAAGAGGCAAATTAGCAGTGGCGCCAGATGCTTCTGTTAGCCCTGGAAAAGTAAGCTTTGCAACCCGTAAATTTTTAACATTCTCTGGTTTTGTAATGCCAGTTTTTTCTAAAGTTGTTCCAAATTGAGGAAATTTAAGCGCCAAATTTTTAATTGATTTAGGCAAAGGAAGAATTGCAATTTTTTCTAATTGCGTTTTAGAAACAATAACACCCCCTCTAAATACATCTGGAGCCTCTTTAGGCACCGCTTCTGCTATTGACGGATAATTTATTCCCGGCAATGATTTTTCAGCTCCAAAAAGAATTGCAATCTGTTTGCCAATGTTTGTTGCTTGAGTTGCGATTTGTTGCAACTGTTCGGCTATTTGCTGAGGTGTTTTTGCTATTTGCTCTATGATAGTTGGTTGAACAGGCTCTGTTGGTTGCGGGGTCGGGCCTGGCGGAGTTGGCGGTTGAGGCCACGAGGTGGAAACGTTAGGCCCTCCTCCGCCTGCTCGAAGTTCAATTCTAGCTGAACCAGTGGAGTTAGTGTTTGGAATAAAGTCAATGGAATAATATCTGATATAGGTTGCGTCAGATATTGAGTAAACAACAGGGATTGTATATAAAGTGGTTGGTGTGCAGGTATTTGTTGTGTCTGTGCAGTAATATGTGGCAGAACATCCTGAACCCGAGGTATCTGTGCAGGTTAATGTGGAGGTTATGGTGTTGTTTGAGTTAATATTTGATACAGTGGTAATAGGCACCGTAGTGTCTATCTTCACTGTTTTTGAAACTGTTGTTTGCGTGTTGCCGGCGTTGTCTTGGCTTGCATAGCGGAAGTAGCTTGTGCCTTCGGTGCTAATTGTTACTGCAACTGTGTAGCTTGTGCCCGAAGAAACTGTACAAGTGTTTGTTGTGTCTGCGCAGTATTTTGTCCAGCTTACCCCTGAAGTTGCGTCAGCCGGAGTTAGGGTTATTGTTTGGTTTGATGAAACCCATGTATTATTGTTTGTAAAGTTGTCTGTGGTAGTTGGAGCTGTGGTGTCTAATGTGAAACTGCCCATTTGCGTCCAGCTGGAAGTGTCTACGCCGTCGTTGTTTTGAGCGCACCAGTAGTATGCGGCGTCTGCTCCGATAGAAGAGGCATTTGTCCAAGTTGTACTTTCGTTGTTGGTTGAGGTGGCGCTTGAAGTTCCCCAGGCAATTACATTTGTGTTGTTTGTACAGTCAGCCAGCGAGCTGGACGAGATTCTGTAGTTGGTTGTTCCTGTGTCGCCTGCGTCGTTGTCAGAGTAGTTGGCAGATAATGTTGGCGTGGTGTCTGTTGTGTAGCTGGCGTTGGCTGGCGAAACGAGTGTTGGGGCGTTAGGGGCGACATTGAGGCCTGTCCAGCCGTCGTAATTTGAGCCTGTTGAGTTTGACGCGCTCCATACTGCTCCGCCTGTGGCGGAAGAGTCTGTGATGGACATATAGCTGCAACTGTTTGTTCCTGACGCATCGCTTAAGGTTGCTTTGGTGCCAGCAGACGAGGAGTTTATTGTTATAACATTGCCTGCTGTTCCTGCGCATGAAAAAGCGCCGCTGATTGTTTGCGTTGTTGAAGCTGGGAATGTTACTGTGTTGCTGGGGTTGAGGGTTAAGTTGTTAAATGTGTTGGCTCCTGTGATTGTGTGTGTGCCAGTTGTAAGAGTGACTGTGCTGGTGTTGGCGGTAAAGGTACCGGAGTTTGAAAAGTCGCCCGAGATGTTGATATTCATTCCTGATGATGAGTTGGGCAGGTAGAGTGCTATTATTGCAGTGGATCCACTCAATGCCGATAGATTTACACCCGGAGTGTATGTTCCCGCTGCCACGTTAAGTGTGTGTCCATGGGCGTCGAAATGACCAGTATCATAATTGTCAACGGTAGCGACACTACTCGTAAAACTCGTATAGTTATTGGTAGACTCATTCCCATATGCAAAAAACAGTGAAGAATCCACCGTAGTGGTAGCGGAAACGGTCAACGGGTTATCAGTGTTATTACTCTTGCTGTATGCTTGGTGGGCTGTAGCACTGGAAAGTCCTCGCACGATCCATCCAGTTACCCCAAGGTCAGTAATAGAGTTTGTTGTGATGTTTGGTATTCCTGCTGTAGTCACGGGGGCTGTAAGACTGGTAATTCCAGTGCTAACGCTAGCAATGAATTTTTGCTCTGTGTATGTATTACCAAGGTTATCAGTTGCAGTCATATGAGTCGTCAGATTATACGCCTCTCCAAATAGCACAATTACATCGCCAACCTGAGCACTTTGGGTGAACGCCAATGTGTTTCCAGGATATGTGTGTTTAAAATCAATGATTGTTGTTCCAGAAATTTCTAGAGTGCCTGCGGTGATTGTGACTGCTCCGACAGTTGAATTGTTACCCAAGAGCGCGAGGGCAGAGGTTGCGGAGTTCTGCACAACGCCAGTGACATTTGTTCCGATAACAGAACTGATTGTAATTGTTCCAGTCCCTGCGTTTAAGTTTGTGACAGTTCCTGTATTGTTTATTGATGCTGTTGAAAGCGTGAGAGTAAATGTACTACTGCCATTTAGTGTCAAATTATTTGTTCCAGTAACGCCTCCGCTAAATGTGGCAGAGGTTGCAGAAGGTTGGATAGTGAGCGTCCCTGTTGTTCCAGTAGCAAGGACAATTGGGTTGGCAAATGTTCTTCCATCGCCTTTTAACGTTGCGGCGGTACTGCCGCTTGTATCGCCAATAGTGATGGTTCCTGTTCCCGAGCCTCCGCCAGCAGATGTGCTGGTTGTCAGTGCAACTGTTCCTGCTTTAATTGTTAATCCACTAGTAAATGTGTTGACGCCGCTCAAAGTCAACTGCGAAGTGGCGCTATTTTGCACAACGCCGGTAACGTTGGTGCCGATGACGGCGGAGATGGTAACAGTGCCCGTACCAGCGTTTAAGTTTGTGACAGTTCCTGTATTGTTTATTGATGCTGTTGAAAGCGTGAGAGTAAATGTACTACTGCCATTTAGTGTCAAATTATTTGTTCCAGTAACGCCTCCGCTAAATGTGGCAGAGGTTGCAGAAGGTTGGATAGTGAGCGTCCCTGTTGTTCCAGTAGCAAGGACAATTGGGTTGGCAAATGTTCTTCCATCGCCTTTTAACGTTGCGGCGGTACTGCCGCTTGTATCGCCAATAGTGATGGTTCCTGTTCCCGAGCCTCCGCCAGCAGATGTGCTGGTTGTCAGTGCAACTGTTCCTGCTTTAATTGTTAATCCACTAGTAAATGTGTTGACGCCGCTTAAAGTCAACTGCGATGTGGCGCTGTTTTGGATAACTCCCGTAACATTGGTGCCGATAACTGCGCTGATAGTGATGGTGCCAACGCCGGTGCCCGAGTTGGTAATGGTGCCAGTGTTATTTATTGAGGTTCCAGATAAAATAACATAGCCAGATGAGCCAGTAATAATTATATTGCCGGTTCCAGTAATACCGCCACTCATAGTCAAAACATATCCACTACCGCCATAATCTAAAGTTAAATCATTGTTTAATGTAGTTGCTCCATTAAAAGTAGCATTCGCTCCAAAACCATAGTTAGAAATGCTTAATGTGTTGCCACTACTGCCGCTGGCAACTGTTATAGGATTAGCATAAGTACCAGCACCTTTTAACGTTGCGTTAGCACTACCCGTAGAATCACCAATTGTAATAACGTTACCGTTTGCGCCAAAAGCGTTATTGCTGGTGTTGCCTGCTACCGTCCCAGCCTTAATAGTTAACCCGCTAGTAAAGGTATTGGCGCCAGACAAAGTCAACTGCGAAGTGGCGCTGTTTTGGACAACACCTGTTACGTTAGTGCCAATGACAGATGAAATTGTAATAATACCCGTGCCAGCGTTTAGGTTTGTAATCGTGCCTATGTTGTTTACCGTTGCGGTGGAAAGCGTAAGCGTGAATGTGCTGCTGCCGTTGAGCGTCAGATTATTCGTTCCTGTTACGCCTCCGCTGAATATGGCAGATGTTGCAGAAGGTTGAATAGTAAGCGTCCCTGTTGTCCCAGTAGCCAACACAATAGGATTAGCAAAAGTTCTGCCGTCGCCTTTGAGTGTGGCGGCAGTACTGCCGCTTGTGT
>CAZKUM010000008.1:5123-27910 GCA_964555955.1 uncultured Candidatus Saccharibacteria bacterium
AGGGTGATAGTTCCTGTACCTGTTCCACCGCCAGCAGATGTGCTGGTTGTTAGCGAAACTATCCCTGCCTTAATTGTCAGCCCGCTTGTAAAAGTGTTTACGCCGGAGAGAGTGAGTTGGCCTGCTCCTGTTTTGTTTATGCCAAAGGTTGAACCGCTGATTATTCCGCTCATGGTAAGCGTACTGCCAGAGCTAACATCAACCGCGTATGTGGCGCCGAGAGCTACTGGAGCTGAAATAGTTGCTGTGCCTGCGTTGATTGAGTTTGAAGCTCCAGAAAGCGTGACTGCTGTGGCTCCAGAGATTGTGCCTGCTGTAATGTTTAGGTTGCCTGTTATTGTTATTCCGTTGGTGCTGGTGGCTATGATAATGTTTGCTGACGATTCGCTAACGTTTAACATAGAAACACTGGCAGAGTTAATTGTAACTGTGCCTGTTCCCGAGTTTAAATCAAAAAAAACATTATCGCCTGTAATAGGGAGGTTGCCTGCCCCGGGAGCTCCGCCTGATGTTGCTGCCCAATGGGTTGCGGCATCAGACCAGTTGCCTGTTCCTCCTACCCAATATCTGTCTGTGGCAGGGTCAACAATGTAATCAAAATCAACGCTTGCTCCAATTACTTTTAAGTCAAACATGTCTGTTGGTGTTTGTAGGCTAGTGAGCAAAACTTTATAAATATCTTCGTGATCAATTGCCGAAAAAGTGGCAACGAGCGGTCCCTCTGTTTGAACTCCGTTTTGATCGGTATAAACTGGGTAAACCTCAATAGTTGCTGGATTGTTTAAATCTGTTGGTTTAGCATATATTGTGTTGTCTTTAGTGTTATCTAAGATATGTTCAAAAGTGGCTCTTGCCCAATTATTATCTTTGTATCTAACTGTGTCGTAGACATCAGCAACAATGTTTTGATTTTGGTCAAGCTGAAAGGCTTTGCTTATAAATATAATTTGAAATATCTGGTCTGACAAATGAGGCACTGTCCATTCTATATAATCTATCTTTCCGTTGTTGTTGAGGTCAAATGCGGTGAAAGGCATCTCTTGATCTTGATCGCTTTTCCACTTAATTTTTATCTTTGCTTCTTCGCCTACTTTGTAGATTTCTGGAATTGTTGTGTGGGCTAATACGTTAGTAAATTGTGGCTGGGCTGGATCTGTAGTTGGGTCTTGCACTGTGACCAGTTTGCCCGTGTCTGTGTCTTGTTCGGTAATTGTAGGGGCTGGGGTTTCAAAATTGATTTGGACTGTGTCCAAATCACCCGCCGCAATATCCGCAGAATTTTGGGCGGGCTGAGTGTTGCTCGCAATAACTGGTGTATTTGAGGGAGATGTTGTTTCCCCGCCCAAACTCGCCAAAGGCGAGATTGAGGCGGGCCCGCCTGAATGCCCTTCGGGGCTTTCGGCGGGTGTTTCTTTTTGTTCGTCTTTTTTTTCTGCCTCTGCCTCTGCGGGCAGATTATCTTTGGAATCTTTGGAATCTTTGGAATCTTTTTCTTGTTTAATTTCTTCCTCGCCTGCATCGCTATGCCCGCTCGCATCGTTTCGCGAAGCGTTACGGGCGAGCGAAGCATTGCGGGCAGGTTTTTTGTTTGATTCGTCTGGTTGCTTGCCCGCCTCAATGTTCTCGGAAGGAGAACTTTGGGAGGGTGTTTCTGTTTGCGGTTGAGACAATGCAGATAAATCAACTGCTGTTGCATCTTGTGTTTTTATAATTTCTGGCGTTTGGCTTGCCTCTGCGGGTAAACTTGTTACTGTTTCAACTACCTGCTGAACAACGTCAGTTGCCGCCTGCTCTAAGTCAGCAAAAAAATATTTAGCGAGCACAGAAAGTTTGGCGTACAAAGCGTCAGATGATGATAAGCTAGCTAGCCAAGGTGATTGAGAATAAGCAAAAACTTTGCGATCTTCTAATGTGAGTTGAGTTTTGGCATTTGGAGTTTGTTTTGCTAAAATGTCTTTTGCTTGTTTTGAAGAAACAGTTTTTACTTTAATGTTTGTTGCATTCTTTGGAAGCAGAGCTAAATATTGTCCGCTGTTGATTGAGCTGCGTTTTACAAGCATTGTCCATTTAACTGGCCTTGCCTCGCCTAAAGAGGGCCTGCCTGCTTTAATAGACTGACTTGCAACAATAGCTGAAGTTTGTTTTACTACAACATCTTTAATTATTGCCTGCTTAGATATTTGTATTTGTGGTTTTGGAAAAAGCAAATTTGTTGTGAACACCAACGAAAACAAAATAACACCAAAAACAACCGCTCCCTGCAACAATAAAAACGGTTTAAAAGATAGGCCAGCTCTTAAAAACGAGACTTCTTTATTGGCTTTGTCGTTTAGTAAAATTATTTGCTTATTTAAAAAATCTTTTAGTAAAACTGGTGTTTGTTGAAAAAAAATAGTTATAAGGCTACTTGATTTATTAAAATATTCTTTAAAGTATTCAAAAAGTTGCAAAAGTTTTTTTCGGAGATCAAAAAAAACATCTTTAAAATATTCTTTTACAGATATTAAGTGTTTGCAAAAAACAAAAATAGCGTATTTAAAATACGAACTCTTTTTGGGAGTATGTGATAAAATATCCTTTAAAATTCCCTTGGGATATTTCTTTTTTTTCATTGAGTGGAAAACAATAAATTATTTATTTATTTTAACAATAAAAACAAAATAATAAAAGGCAAGAAAAATTATAAAGTTGTGGATAACTTTGAGTCCCGCTTAGCGGGACGAAATGCTGAGCCTCAAGGCGAAGTATTAAATCCTTTACTATTCATTTGTTTCTCTCGCTCTAAAATAAACCAACTTTACTAATTCGTTCACAGCAAGATAAGCAATTAAAATTAAAAAAACAATAAATATGCCGTATATTGGCGGGTTCACAAAATGAAAAAATTCTTGCCCCCATTTTGTAAACGGCAAAATAACTATTGCTATTCCGTCTATTATTGTAAAGAATATTAAAGGAAAGCTTGGCCTTTTTGCCTTAAAAAATGAGTGCTTTGTTCTTATGATAAAAATTAAAAATATTTCTGTAAAAATGGTTTGGATAAACCAAAGCGTTTGTATGGTGGCCGGCTGGTTTTTAAAAAATATTATGTAAAAAATAAAATCAAAAACCATGCTTACTAAACCCAAAGATACTATTAATGGCAAAACCATATGTAACTGATATAATTTTGGTTTTCTTAGCTCCTCAACATCAACCGAATCTGTGGCAATAGAAATTAAAGGAAAATCAGACAAAAGATTACCCAGCAAAATTTGTACCGGTATCATGGGCAAAAAATTAACAAATAAAGAAATAACAGCAATTGAATAAAAATTGCCAAAATTATTTGAAAGCGCGCATTTTATATATTTATTAATATTGGCAAAAATTATTCTGCCGTCTTTTATGCCGTTAACAACCACTTTTAAATCTTTTTGCAATAAAACCACATCAGAAGATTCTTTGGCAATTTCAGAAGCTCCCTGAACCGCTATTCCTATATTAGCTGCTTTTAAGGCTGACGCGTCATTAATTCCGTCTCCCATAAAGCCCACATCATATTTTTTCCAGAGATTTAATTATTTTATATTTTACGTCTGGCGATATTCTGGCAAAAACAGACTTTTCTTCACAGGCTGCATCAAAATCATCTTTCATCATTTTTTCTAAATCTTGGCCCAAAACAACATCTTCCAAAATAGCAATTAAACCTACTTTTTTTGCCACATAACCTGCAGCTTCCTTGCTGTCGCCGGTAATAATTTTTATTTGAACTCCAAGTTTTTTTGCCAGCCTTATGGCGTCTTCTGCGCTGTTTTTTAAAGGATCCTCAAAAACCAAATATCCTAAAAATGTAAGCCCGTTTTCACTTGCCCCGAGCGAAGTCGAGGGGTCTTTATCTAAAATATTTTCCATAGAGGCTGGAACTTTTTTAAAACCCAGAGCCAAAACTCTTTTTCCCTCCAACCCATCTTTTTTAACGTCTTCTTTTATCTCTTTTCTGTCAAAATTACCGCTAAATTTTATGCAAGATTTCAAAATAACTTCAGGAGCGCCTTTTACAATTAATATTTTTTCTTTTTTGTTGTTTTCCACTAAATAACTAGATTTCATTTTAAAAGAATCAAAAGGAACGTCTAAAATTGTTTTAAACTTTTTTGATTCTTTTATAACATCGTCCCCGACTCTTTCAATAACGGCTAAATCAAAAGGATTAAAATTATCTACAATCCCCTGCTGATGATTTATTTTTTTGCCTGCCTGTCCGGTAGGCAGGTTTTTAACTTCAGAGCTTAAAAAATAATATAAAAGGCATTTATTTTTATCTGAAGAAACAATTTTTGAAAGCGAAAGCTTATTTTGAGTTAAAGTTCCGGTTTTGTCGCAGCATAGAATTTCAATATTTCCCAAGTCTTCAATTGCCGACAATCTGCGCACAACTACTTTTTCTTTAGCCATTTTAAAGCTTCCACGAGATAATGCAAATATCACAACTGCCGGCAGGGCTTCAGGCAAAATGCTTACTATTAATGCAACGCAAAAAAGAGAAAAATCTATAATATTCGTTGTTCCTTTTATAACTAAATTTATCAAAAATACAAGAATAATAGTTGCAACAACAATCTTTAAAATTAGCCGGCAAAAATAAAGAAGATTTTTTTCATAAGTTCCTTGATGCCTCTCCACCAAAACATTTTTTGAAATTTTTCCTAAAACCGTATCCTGCCCGATAGAAATTACCACGCCCTCAACCCTGCCCGAAACAACTTGGGTTCCAGCAAAAATAATATTTTTTGCCTCAAAAATTTCTTCTGTTTTTTGAGGCATTAATTCGCATATTTTTGCAACTGGAGCCGATTCTCCTGTAAGCGCCGATTCATTTACTAAAAAATTTTGTATTTTAAACACCCGTAATTCAGCTGGAACAACATCCCCTGCTTTTAATAAAACAACATCTCCTACGGTTAAATATTTTTTATCAATAAATTCTTCTTTTCCACGCCTTAAAACTCTAACCTTTTGAGGAATAAACTTTTTTAAAAGAGTGAGCGATCTTTCTGCCTTGTATTCTTGGAAAAATCCGATTAAAATGTTTGTTGCAACAAAAACTAATATTACAATGCTGTCAACTTTTTCACCGATGAGTAAAGCTATTAAGCTGGCAATAAAAAGAAGATAAAAAAACGGCGACTTAAATTGCCTCGCTAAAACATCGGCAAACCCCACTCCCCTTTCTTTTATTTCGTTGAAGCCATATTTTTTCTGGCGCAAAATCGCCTCTTTCTCTGAAAGACCTAATTCGGAAGATTTTAAATCAACAAAGGTTTCTTTTTCGCTTTTATTTGTAAATTCAGAAAATGACATTCATTGTTACCTTTAATTAATATTTAACGCGGTAAAAAAATTTCTGTCAGTAAAAAAACTATGTAAATGAAAAGCAGAAGCAAACCCTCTTTTTTGGTGATTTTTTTTCCGCTTCTAAAAAATATAAGCGAAAATATGGCGGCTATTATTAAAAATATCCTTGCAATTAAAAAAGGAGAAAAATCTTTAATTTCAAAAGGAGAAACAAGGGCAATAATTCCTAAAACCAAAGTGGCGCAAACAATAACGCTGCCCATTAAATCTCCCAACACTAACCAATTTTCTTCTTTTCTGGCTGAAATAATAGAAAAATAAGTTTCTGGAAAACAGTTTCCTAAGCCCACAATTAAAATGCCCACTAACGACAAAGAAACACCAAGTTTTACAGAAAAATATTGAGCAGAACTGACAACCGCTTGAGACGAAAGTAAAAGCAAAACCAGAAGAATAATTATTTCTATTAAACTTTTTAAAAAACTTTTAAAATCTCTTATTGGCCTGCTTTGTTTGCCAGAATATGTTTTTTTAAATCTTTCTTCTTTTGAAAAAAGCCATAGCGAATAAACAGCAAAAGAAAAAATTAATATTACGCCGTCTATTCTGTCTAATTTGCCGTCTAAAATTAAAAGCAAAGGCAGAACAGCAATTACTGCTGTAAAAATGGCTGATTTTTGCACCATATCGCTTTTAGCTGAAAGGCCCTTTTTGCTAAAAAATACCGCAATTGCTAAAACCAGGGTTAAATCAACTAAATTCCCACCAAGAATATCGCCAAAGGCAAGCTGGGGCATTCCCTGCAAAGTAGCATTAAGGTCAACAAACAGGTTTGGCAAAGAAGCGGCAAAAGCCATCACAAAAAAAGCAATTATAAATTCCCGCCAATGAAGATATTTTGCTATATTAACCATGGCTTTAACCAGGCGCGAGCTTAGCCAAGACAAAATAAAACAAGAAAATAAAAATATAAAAACAACTGCATACCAAACCATAATTTTTAATTTATAAAGTAAATAATTTCGTAAATAACCCCTAACATAAAAACTAAAGATAATGGGTAAATTATTATATTTTTCCCTGTCTCGCCCCCGGGAGGATCCCCAATTTTTTTATAAATAAGCAAAATTAAAATTCCGTCAATGCCCAAAATAACTCCTCCTATAAGAGATATTAACGGAACAAAAAATTTTAATCCCAGCAAAAAAAGAATCAACGGCACAAAACAGGTCATCACAAATGCCTGCCAATGTTTAATTTTTAGGTCGTATATTAAAACTTTTTTGAAAACAATTCCCTGGGCGATAAATGCGGTAAATGTTGCCAAGGTTCCAACCAAAAGAGAAATTGACACAAAGCCGTCTCCTAAAAACTTTTTAAGGCCGGTTAAAGCCATCTGATCTGTTTTGTTACCCGTAATTCCCAATACCAACAAAACAAATAAAAAATAAAA
Organism: uncultured Candidatus Saccharibacteria bacterium; assembly: GCA_964555955.1. Lineage (GTDB taxonomy): Bacteria > Patescibacteriota > Minisyncoccia > Minisyncoccales > Staskawiczbacteraceae > JBBTQL01. The sequence goes on from CAZKUM010000008.1 coordinate 11,917, forward strand.
AAATGAAATTAATATAGTAGATATTACAACTATTTTTTTGAGTTGCCCTTTGTTGCCAGCCATCATTTCTTCTATTTCAGGTATTAATCCAATCCCCCATAACGCAAATAATAAAGGGCCATAAGGCAGAAAAAAATTATCAAATCCTAATATATTTTGAGCAAAAATATTACTTAATTTTATTTGCGAAAACCCTTCTACAAAAACTAAAAACAAAGATAAAAAAAGCAAAATTATAACCCAAAATTCAACCTTAGAAATTAATTTTATATCAAAATAAATAACTACGCTTACTAAGCAAAAATAAATAAGCGTGTAAACTAAACTGCTACCTGAAAACAACGGCTGAAAAACCGCTGCTAAAAATTGGCTGCCAATAAGCAAATAAACCAGCAACACGCCAAAACTTCCTAAAATCATTAATATTGTTGTAAAAAATTGAGGCCATTTTCCTAAATAATATCCTACAAACCCTGGAAATCTTTTAAAGTCGGGAGTTTTCAAGCTTATATCGCAAAAAATTAAATTAATCAGCACAATTAAGGTTGTTAAAACCAAAAAATATAAAAACATCAGCAAAATGCCAACCCTCATTGCAATATATGGCAAAGATAAAAACCCAACACCAATCATTCCGCCAGAAAAAACAGCAACAGGATAAATGTAATTTTTAAATAAATCTTTTGAAAACATTATTTTATTTTACCATCAAAAAGAAAAATCGACAAACAGAAAATTTTGTGGTAAATTATATTTAATGCCCTCATCGTCTAGCGGCTAGGACACATGGTTCTCAACCATGTAACAGGAGTTCGATTCTCCTTGAGGGCACATTATAAACTCTCAATGGATTACAAAGATTTACAGGCTGGCCAAAATAAAAATAACTTTTGGTTTAAAGCAAAAAACGATTTGATTGAAGTTTTAATGCAAAAAATATGCAAAAACCTGCCTCGCCGCCCGCTTCGCCAAACCCGCTTCGACGCGAGGCGAGTCGAGGCGAGAGTCAAGGCGGGTAAAAAACGTTTAAAAATTTTAAACGTTGGGGCTGGCACTGGTGGCGATTTAAAAACATTAAATAAATTTGGCGATATTTATGTTGTTGATATTGACCAAAATGCCCTGGCAATTATTGATAACAAATTATGCGTTGAAAAAAAATTAGCAGATGCCTGCAATCTCCCTTACAATAATAATTTTTTTGATGCTGTTGTTTCATTTGATGTATTTGAACATATTAAAAACGATAAAAAAGCAGCCGCAGAAATTCACAGGGTATTAAAAAATAACGGCGTTTTAGTTTTTACTGTTCCTGCGTTTCAATTTTTATTCAGCAGCCACGACAAAGCGCTTTGCCACCAAAGAAGATATAACGCTAAAAGCATTAAAACGCTTTTGTCTCAATTTAGCAATTTAAAAATTTTCTTCTGGAATTCTTTATTATTTTTTCCAATAGCCACCGTGAGATTATTTAACAAAAAATCAGCTCCAAAAGTTGATAAAGCAAATTTACATCCATTAACCAATTATCTTTTTTATAAATTATTATCTGTAGACAATTTTTTAATTAAAAAGGGCATCTCTATGCCCATTGGCCTAAGCATTGTTGGATATTGCTATAAAGATTAAAAACTGTTTAACATTTCAATAATATTTAAGCCAAGCAAGCTGCCTATGCAAATTGCAGATAAAAAATTATAAATTTCAGATTTGCCAGAAAGTTTTTTCAACCAAACAGGCACCGTATTTCCATTGTAATTTATTTTAAAATTAGTGCTGTCTTCCAATTCATTTACGTCGCTTGCCTTAAAATCTGCTTTTTCTGAAAAACCAAAACTGACTTTTTTTATATCTATATTTTGGCATATTTTACGCAAGTTCTCATCGTCATAATTAAAAACTAAAAAAGCACTCTCTATTAATTCGGCAGGAATATTTTTTACCTGTTCTGCCTCGCTTTTTTCAACCAATATTATTTCGGCATTAAAATCATCCTTGCATTCGTTTAATTTTTTTACTTTAAAATTATTTAAAAATTTAAAATCAAAAAAATTATCGTTATCAGCAATTAAAATTATTTTTAGTTTTGTATCCATATTTATTTTTTTAAGGTCGCGTCGTAATCTGGCGGAATCTGCCAATAGTTAATTATATACTGGGCTAAATCTTTAAAAATTGGAGCTGCCGAAAGGCTGGATTTAGGAACTTTAGGGCTATCTAATTTTACCAATATTAAAAACTGCGGATTTAAAGCTGGCGCAAAACCCACAAAACTTTGGACTGTTTTATCTGGATAATATCCTTTTTTATCGCGAAACGGAACCTCGGCTGTTCCGGTTTTTCCGGCAATATAATAACCTGGAATTTTTGCCTGGTCGCCAAAACCTTTTTCAACAACGCTAATCATCATTGCCGTAACTTGAGATGAGGTTTGTTGAGAAATAATTTGTTCTGAAAATTCGGGGTTTGTAAGTGTTTCTCCGCTGTCATGCGTAATTTTTTCAACCAAATATGGTTTTACTAATTTGCCGCCGTTGGCTATAGCGCAAAAACCTCTTATTATTTGTATTGGAGTAAGGTCAATTCCCTGTCCAAAAGAAGCTGTGGCAAACTCCATATCGTTTCCGTTTTTTAAAGCATCATTTCTAGAATAAACTTCTCCCTGTAAATCAATACCTGTTCTTTCTGAAAAGCCAAACCTATCCATATATTCTAAATATGTGTCGCGAGGAACTTGCTGAGAAACGAATACAGCTCCAGTGTTAATTGATTTTTCTAAAACAGCTGTCATTGTTTGCTTGCCATATGACGAATGACCGAAATTCCAAATTACATTAGGCCCAATTTTAACAAAACCTTTATCTACAAAAGTCGTATCTGGATTAATTTTGCCTTCGTTTAAAGCAATTGCCATAGTAAAGGGCTTCATTATAGAGCCCGGTTCAAAAAGTTTTTGAACAACTGAATTTTGAAAAATTTCAAAATCTTTTTCTTTTGAATATTGATTCAAATTAAATGCCGGAAAATTAACTAACGCCAATATTCTTCCAGAATCTGGTTTTATAACTATAATCTGTCCAGATTCCATACTTAATTTTTTTTGGGCTTCTTTTAATAAAGATTCGGCTTCAAATTGAATATTGTAGTCTATGGTTAAATAAAGGTTTGAGCCATCTAAAGAAATCTGCCCGTCATTAGAAAAAATAGCGTCTAATCCCCTTTTGTCTTCTTTAATTCCAGATTTGCCTTTTAAAATATCGTCATAATAGCCTTCTATGCCATATTGCCCTTTTCCTTCTGAACTTACAAATCCTATTACTTGAGAGGCCAATCCTTCTTGAGGATAATATCTAACAGGAACATTTTGCCAATATAATCCCTTTAAGTTTAATGCTTTTATTTTTTGGGCTTGTTCTTCTGACAAGCCTTTTTTTATTACTGCATAAGAATCTGCTTCTTCAATTTTTGACAATATTGATTCTTTTGACTCTCCAATTTCTTTGCTCAAAAGCCCTGCAAAATTATTTTTATCATCAATTTCTTTTAAGGTTGCAGTAGCAGTCCATGTATTTTGGTTAATCGCCAAGCTTTTTACCTCGCTTGAAGCCCCAGATCCCCTGTTTTTTTGGCTGTCAAAGCAATAAATTTCTCCTCTGGAACCTTGCACTTCTTCAAAACCTGCCTGCTGGCCTAAAGCCTGCGCCTGATAAAATTTGTGATTTATTATTTGTAGAAAAAATAAGCGGCTAATAATAGCTGCTGCAAATAAAAAAAATACCAATAAAATTATATTTATCCTAAAATTTCTCATTTTTAATTTTCACGGCTTCTACTGAGCTTTTGCCACAGAGGTGTCCAAAATCTGTATATATTTAACTTCTTTTACCTTTTCAAAACTTAATTCTTGGGTTTTTTCTTTGATTGTACCCATAAAGCCTGTTTTAGCAAAATCTACCTCTAAATTTTTGTTTTCTGCCAAAACACTGTCTAATTGCTTTTGATAATTTTTAATTGAATATGCGCCGTTTATTAAACTGTTCATTTCAAAAACATAAAAAATTGATAGAACGCCTATTATCAAAACTCCAAAAAATAAAAATGCTTTCCATTTTATTGGCGCAATAGAAAAAGAATTAACTTTATTGTGGCTAGATGAATATGTTAATGTTGCTGTAGTCATATTTTTTAATTTTTAATTATTGCCCTTAGTTTGGCTGAACGGGATCTATGATTGATTCTCGCCTCCCCTTCTTTTGCCATAACAGGCTTTTTATTTAATATTTTTACTGCGCCCGCCGAAGCCCCTGCCTTGCCGGCAGGCAGGTTGGCGGAGGCGGGTTTTTCCATTTCTTTAAAAAAGTTTTTAACTATTCTATCCTCTAAAGAATGAAAAGATATAACTACTAATCTTCCGCCATGAGACAAAACCGAAAGCGCTTTTGGTAAAACTTTTTTAATATTTTCTAATTCATCGTTAACCGCAATTCTTAATGCCTGAAAAGTTCTTGTCGCATAATGAATTTTTCCTCTCCAATATGCGCTCGGCGTTGCGTCTTTTATAATTTTTATTAACTGAAATGTGGTTTTAATTCTTCCCTGCTTGCGCTGTTCTGTTATATTTTTTGCAATTTTTCTGGCAAACTTTTCCTCTCCGTATTCCTGCAATATTTTTTCTATCTTATCTTCGGGCCACTCGTTAACGATTTTTTCTGCAGTTAAATAATTTGCATCGTTATACCTCATATCTAAGCCTTGGTCTATTTGAAAAGAAAATCCTTTATGCGTTCCCTCAAGTTGAGCCGAAGACATTCCTAAATCCAGCAATATTCCGTTAACAGGCGTAAAACCTTTTCTTTCAATTATTTCTTCTAAATTTGTATACGAATCGTTAACTATTACCACCCTGTCTTTAAAAGTAGCCTGTAGCCATTTGCTTCGAGCAATTTGCTGGGGGTCTAAATCAATTCCTAAAACCTTTCCATTTGGACCATTTTTTGAAAGTATAATTTCTGCGTGGCCTCCTTCGCCTACTGTGCAATCAACAAAATTTTCATTCTGTTGCGGGTTTAAATATTCTAAAACTTCTTTTTTAAGAACTGCTGTGTGTATCATTTTAAATTCCCAGTGATCCTAATTTTGAAACTATTTCATCAACCCCTTTTTCAGCTTTCTTTTTATAAATTTCCCATTTTGCAGAATCCCATATTTCTAACCTGTTAGACAAACCGCAAATTGTTATGTTTTTTTTCAAGCCTGCATACTCTTTTAAATAATCCGGAACCAATATTCTTCCTAATTTATCTAAAGAAACTTCCATAGCTCCAGCCAATACCATTCTTGAAAAAGATCTTGCTTCTGCTTGGCTTATAGTTAAACTGCTTAATCTTTCTGAAAAAACTTTCCATTCTTTTTCTGTGTAAACAACCAAGCAACTTTCTATGCCCCTTGTAATTATCACTTTATCGCCCAACTCTCCCCTAAATTTAGATGGAAGAGCCAAGCGCTTTTTATTATCAATTGTATGTTCGTATTGGCCTATCAACATAAAACATCAACGAATCGCTAATTTTATACGAATTTACGAATTCACTATTCGTATATTCGATTTATTTGTAATTCGTAGGAAAATTATCCACAGATAATTTAAGTTTTCCCATACTTATCCACTTTTATCCACTACATATCCTTTATAGCCCACTTTATAGGTCTGAGTCAACACTTTTTTAAAAAACCTAATTATAGTCGTAAACGAGCATATTTATCCACCGCTTATTCACAGCTAAATTTACGAATATTGTCGCACAATAGACTTATCCACTTTTATTGCAATAAAAAAGCCCCTTGCAAATACTATAAAATGCAAAGGGCAAAGAATCCCTGCCTGCGGGCAGGCAAGGCAAGGGCAAGAGCAAAAACTCAAGTCCAGAGGACTTAGGAGATACTTGCGGACAGAGCCGCGGGGTCGGATCCGTAAAAGTCGTAGCCGAGCCAGAAAGAGTCCCAGTACCACCTGTCGTCATTCCAGTAAAGGCAACGAATGCCGAGGCGGCCACCGGAGAAGCGATAAATTGTGCCCCAAAAGAACACGTATTTACCTTTCCACTCATCAGGAATCAACTCTTGGTGGGCGAGCAAATAGTCCAAAACATTGGCATTGAGCACAGGCTCGTTTTCAAGCTCCTTATAAAGCTCGTCGCCCCTGATACTCTTACCATTCTGCTGGTTTGGCGAAAGGTGAAGCCGAACCTTTGCAGGGTCCCACTCCAATTGCCCGCCTTTCTTGTGGTTATCCACCTTCCAACCTTCAGGCAGGAAAGGGTCCTCATCGCAGTTGATGATGTGAGGTTGAAAAGTTTTTCCCTCAATCAAAAACTGAATGTCGTTGATTGCTCTTTGAAGCGGAATCGTTTCTTCATCAATCCGCCGCTTCAAATCATCAAGCCTCCGATTCAACCGACCATACAGTTCGTCTGGCACACATCTGCGTGTCATTGGACAAACTCCTAATTGCGATTCGTCTTTGATATTGGAACACCCAAAATCGTAGGACAAATCTGATTTAACGTACTATATTAATTATACACCCATTAATAATTTATGTCAATACCCTGTCGCACAATAAAATTACTCTTTTAACGGGTTGATAATCAATTCAAAGGTTTCAGAATCAATCTGGAATCTGTCGCCTTTTTTTATTTTATCTGAAATTAATGCTTCTGCCACAACATTTTCTATTTTATCCTGCACTACCCTTCTCATTTCTCTTGCGCCAAATTCCGGCTTATATGAAAGAACAACAATTTTTTCTTTTAAGTGTTCTGTAATTTCAAAATCAATTTCTTTTTCTTTAAGATTTTTTTGCAAAGAACCAAGCATCAACTCCGCTATTTTTAATAAATTTTCTTTTGTTAGCGGATGAAAAATTACCGTGGCGTCAAAACGGTTTATAAACTCTGGCTTAAAAATTTTCTTTTCAAAAAGTTCGTCTAAAAGTTTTTGCTTGTCTAATACTTTAGCTTCTTTTACTTCTTTAAAAATTGTTTCAGCTCCTGCGTTTGAGGTGCAAATAATTATTGTATTTGTAAAAACAACTTTTCTGCCCTGGCCGTCTGTAATATATCCCTCGTCAAAAACTTGCAAAAATAAATTTAAAATATTGCGATGGGCCTTTTCAACTTCGTCTAACAAAATTAATGAAAAAGGATTTTCTCTTACAGGCGTTGTTAAAAGGCCTTGCTGTTCAACTGGAGAAACGGCTCCAATTAAGCGCGGAATATCTGAAACCTGCTGAAACTCCGACATATCAATTCTTATCATTTTCTCTCTTTGCCCGTCCGAAGCTTCAGCGGAGGAGGGTCGGCCAAAATAAATTTGCGCCAATGCTTTTGATGTTTCTGTTTTGCCAACGCCTGTTGGCCCCATAAACAAAAATGTTCCCATTGGTCGCTTTTTTCCAGCAATGCCAGCTCTTGCTCTTCTCATTGCAATAGATATTTCTTTTACTGCTTCTTCTTGATTTACAATTCTCTGGTGAATAAGATTTTCCAAATTCAATAAAACTTCTTTTTCTTTAAATTCCATTTTTCCGACAGGAATTTCAGTTTTGTTTGAAATAATTTCAGCTATATGATGAGGCAATAATATTTTCTCTTTTAATGTTCGCAAATAAACTGCAGATTCGTCTAAAATATCTATGGCTTTTTTAGGAAAATGGGTGCTGGGCATATAGCGGCCCGTTAAATTAACAATTTCTCTTATTGCAGGATAAGTTATTAAGATTTTATTTTTTAGTTCAAGCCCTAAAGCTAAATCCTGTAAAATTAAAATTGTTTCTGATTCTGATATTTCTGAAACTTCAACTTTTTGAAAAAGAGAAAGAAAAGCAGGATTTTTTTCAACTTTATTATGCAATCCGCTGTAATCTGTAATGCCAATAAACTGAAAATTTTGAAGGGGCAAATACTTTGCCAATATGCCAGAAATATCGGCTGCTCCTGGTTTTGCAACTTCCTGCTCTAAATAATTATCAATATTTTCAATCACTAAAATAACGTTTCCTGAAGCAAGAGTTTCTTGAAAAATCTGGTTTAACGCTGTTTCTAATTTTTCTGGATCCTGAATTTGAGAAAGTAATGCAACCATATCCAATTCAACCACTCTTTTGTTATTTAATTCCTGCAAACTTTCGCCTAAATAACATTTTTGCGCCAATGCTTCAACTATACTTTTTCTTCCTGTACCAGGGTCTCCAATCAATAAAACATTAGTTAGGTTTGATTTGGCTAAAATCATTTCAACCTCGTTTATTTCTTTTTTATGGCCTATAATTTGCCCAAAAAAACTTTTACTTACAATATTTCTCCAATCAATAGAAAAACGGTCTAAGGTTACAGTAAATCCAGATGCCCAATCTTTTCCTAAAGAACCTAATTTTGCCAGGTTATTTATAGACCACGGCATAAAAGAAAGTTCTTGAGCTTGCTCTATTAAGTCTAGCCATAATGTTATATTTTCAATATCTTTTTCTTTTAAATCCGAATTAATTAAAACTTTTTTAAAAAATTCATCGTGTTTTGCCAAACCAACCAAAATTTCTTTTTCTCCAATTTTATTGTGCCCTCTTTCAACAGAAAGAGAAACTGCTTCTTTTATTACATTTTTAAAATCTTCAGAAAAAAATTCAGTGCTTGCCTCTCGCCTCTGAATTTTTTCTAAATAATTTTTTAAGTCGGCCTGAAGTTTTGCAACATCCAGCCCCAATCTAAAAATAATTAACTTTATATCTTTGCTTGTTTTAATTGCAGAATAAAAAAGGGATGAAGAATTAATCTCAAAAGTTTTTCTTTTTTTGCATAATTTTATTGCGGCCTCTACGGTTTGACATGCCTCTAAATCTAAAAATTCAGCTAAATTATAATTTTCTGTATTTTGAGAGGCTTCCTTAAGATTAACATTTATTTCTGGATTTCTTATTTTAAAATTAAAAAATAAAGAAAATTCAAAAAATAAAAGGTAAAAAATTAAAAAAATAACAGAAATTTTTACTGCAGAAGCTTCAGAAACAATGCCCAAAAAAGAAATAAAAACAAAAAACAAAGATATAATAAATAAAAACAGAAAAAGGGTTTTTAAAAAATCAGCGTATCTAAAAAGAAAAAACCTTTTCATTTTCAGCGCCCTTAAAATAGATGTATTTTTAATATTAAATATCATATTTATTTATAAAATAAAAATTACGCCTGCGATTATTATAAGGGGTATTGCCAGCCATAACAAAATAATAATGGGACCTGCAATAAAAATAAAAAATTGAAAAACTATTCCAGTTATTATTAAAACAATACGGCATAACGCTCCTAAAATTCTTGAAAAGGCATTAGAAATAAGCGTATTAAAAAATTCTTTTACATCAAACCCTTTGGGATAAGGCCATTTATATTTTCGCCAGGGTGAAAAAAGAGTTAAAAACAGCAAAGGAATGGAAAAATAATTTAAGCCAAACGAAAGATAATTTTTCCAGGCTAAAAATAAAAACCCTGGCATCTCATAAAAATGCCACAAAAACCATGCAACAAAAATATTTTTTTCGTCTGAAGATTCCACTTTATATTAATTTTATTAGTTTTATGCCAACTCCAGCCACGGCGCTGCCTGCAACAATTAAAATGCCTGCAAAAATTGACCAGCTTATAAGGTTTAAAATTTTTGTAATCGTATCTGGCGGAATTATTTGTCCGATTTGCGAATTAATAGCGCTCTGTATTTGCCCCTGTATGTCATATAAGTTTGCGTTTTTTTGTGAAGATTTTTCTACATTAGAATTTATGAAAACCAAAGGCGCCGAAATTTTTGCATTAAAAATATTATAAGACTGCCAGAGCGCAAAGCTAATTAAAACTAAACCTAATATTAATAAAATATAACCAAATATTTTGTTTGCCATAATTTTAAAATTAAAATTTATTATTTAATAATTCTATTTTTATGTCTTCTGGTATTGGAATTTCTTCGCCAGGTTTTGAAATTCCAGGATACCGCCAGGCGCTGATTATTTTACAGACCTGCCCTGAACTCCCGCCCTGAGCCGAGCCGAAGGGTGCCGAAAGGTCTTTTGTATTTTTATACATTAGCCAAATTTCTCCTGGCGCCTTTCTTCGCCATGCCGTAGCCTTGGCGAAGGCTGGTTTGGCTTTTTCTTTGAATAACGGCAGTGTTTTTTTAAACACTTTATTGGTTTTCATCACAGCCATAGTTCCCGGAGCGATACCCTTTTCTTTTCTTTCTGGCCTGCGTAAAATTCCTAAAAGTTTTTGTTTTGAAAGCCCATACTGCCTCATTTTTATTTTTGAGTGCTCTGTCCATAAAAGTTTTTTATATGCAACTGCCATAAATTTGGCTTGCCCTGAGCGAGCAAAGCGAGTCGAAGGGTGGGCAGTACAGGGTTCGAACCTGTGGCCCCTGCAATGTGAATGCAATGCTCTACCGCTGAGCTAACTGCCCATTTAATTATTTTACCATTCTTAAAACAAAAAAACAGCCCTGAGTTTATTAAGGACTGTTTTTTAAAAAAATTCTATTTATTTTACCTCTATCCTTCGACTACGCTCAGGATTTCGGCAAAATAACTTGTTATTTTACCTCAACTTTTGCGCCGGCTACTGCAAATTTCTTTGCAATTTCATCAGCCTCTTCTTTTTTAACTCCCTCTTTTACCATTTGAGCTGTTCCGGCTGCAGCCGCATCAACCAAATCTTTTGACTCTTTCAATCCCTTTGCGGTTATATCCCTTACAACTTTAATAACTTCAATTTTTTGGGCTCCAACATCTTTTAATTCAACATTAAATGATGTTTTTTCTTCAACTGGGCCTGCTGCAGGTCCCGCTGCAACTGCTACTGGAGCTGCTGCCGAAACGCCAAATTTGCTTTCTAAAACTTTTACCAATTCTGCCAATTCTACAATTGACATTTTTTCTATTTCTCCAACTAATTTTTCAAATTTAGCTGGAATTTCTACCTTATTTTCGTCTGTCATAATTTTATGTTTTTAGAGCGAGAAAATAAGTTTTTAAAGCACCTTCGGAGGCAATTTTGCATGGTTTCGCGAAGCGAAAAAATTGCCGAGAATGAGGCATGCCGAGCCGCAGGGCGAGGCAATGCCGGTGCTGATTAAAACTTATTTTCGAACGTTCTATTAAATATTTATTTTACTTCTTTGTTTTCTCTTATTTTATCTAAAACTCTTACAAAGGCTGTCATTGAGCTGGCAATAGAACCGACCAATCTACCTAACAGCTCATTTTTTGTTGGCAAATTTGCCAACGCTAAAACTTTTTCTCTTTCTATAAATTCCTAGCCCGAGGCTGGTCCGCCTGGGGCGGAAAAAATGCCTCCTAAAATTTTAAAGTTTTCGTTTGTTTTTGAAAACTGGTTTGAAATTCTAGCTGGAGCAATTTCATCTTCCACTCCAAATACTAAAGCCAATTGGCCCGGCACATTATTTTTTATCTTGTTCCAAAAAGAAATATTAGATTGCCCAAAAGCAACTCTTATTAATGTTTTCTTACCAATTTTAAGCAGGCATCCTGCCTCTTTTAAACTCTTTCTCAAGCTAAATAATTCTTTGGAATTTACTTTTGAAAAATCAACAAAAATAACCGATTTCTGTTTTGAAATTTTTTCTTTTAAATCTTTTATTTGTTTTTGTTTTTGTTCTTTTGTAAGTGGCATGTTTTTAATTTATTTAATAAAAAAGCTGTGGCATTACCACAGACAGCATTTGCCCCAGCTAAGCTGGGTTATTTGCCTCGATGGGACTTCTTCCTTTTCAGGATGCCCATTGTCTATGGCTTATACTCTATATCTTAATCTATAATCAAAATCTTGTCAATAGTTTGCGGCGTAATAAATAATTTTAAATGCTTTACCTATTGGGCTGGGTTAAAATTTCATCCAGTTAAGCCAATTAGGTAAGAAACTTTTCTTTTTTAATTTAATGTCCATTCTCACTCCATTGTCCTCTTCTATAGAAAAGGGGTCGCCAATAAAATCAATATAATTGGCTGCCTTTACTGTTAAATAATACGTCCCCCGTGGAACCAAAAAAGAATATTTTCCCGTATCATTTGTTATGATAGGATTTTTCTGTAAAAATTTGCGGGCAGGCCAGAGTTCGTATTTTTTTGTTTCAGGATTTAACCAATAAATAGAAACTGTCGCTTTTTCAATTCTTAGCTTTCCATCAGCCGTTTGCATATAAACATACCCTTCAGGGTCAACCACCGCTATAAGGCTTGTTTCTGCAGCTGGCAAAGACTTGTCTTTATATTGCACAACAGTAAAAATTTCATATTCTCCTTCGGCTGTCGGAGCATTTATTTTTGCTTTAAAAACTCCTGGCTTGATTTCTGAATATTCAAATTTTTGCACAACAAGCAATATGTTTGATGAAGAATCTTTTGGCGCAGGCGCAGAATCTGCAGCCGACAGGGCGGCGGGCAAATTCTTTGCCAAATTATTTTGGTTTGACTGATTCTTTTGCGCATTTTGCAAATTCTTTAAAGTTACGAACCCCGACACCTTTCTTGCCAGCTGATCCGGCTTTATCACCAGCTCTATTGGTTTTCCTGAAATAGTTGTAATTTTTTGTTTAACGTTGCCTTTATCATCTATAACAAGAGCCGACGTAAAATCAACCAGCTCCCCTGCTGTTCTGGCGAAAACAATGTTGCTTGGTATTTTTTTCAGCGAGGTTGCATTTATCTTCGCCAAAGGAATCCCTTTTACCGCGGCAAGCGCATTTTCTTGTAAATTATTTGCAATCTTGTTAGTTTTTAAAATTTCTGACTTATTAAAAACTGTTTGTGTGAGCCCCGGCAAATATAACTGAGCCTGATTCAATCTTTTAATGTCATTTAATTTATTGGAATTTATACCCAAAGCATCTAATGTTTTTTTAAGCTGAGGCAGTTTTTCGGAAAAAAAATTGACATCCGATTTAATCTGCGACAAAGCAAAATCACCAAAAGGATTTACGCTCATAATTTTTAATTCCCGCAAAGCAGGCGGAGCTTCTTTTGGCGCAACTTCCGCTATTGGCGGATAGGCGGGCTGTTTTTGTCCTTGCTGTTTTTGGAACAAAGCGAGCGCAAGACCTTTGGCTTGTTGGGCAATACTGTTTAACTGTTGAGACAACTGATTAAGAATATCTGGCGATGGAGGCTGTTCTGCGGTTGGTTGTGCCGGCTGTGTTGTTGGCGTTACAGGAACTGGCGGAGACATTGGCGGAACTGGAGGCTCAAGCCACGAGGTAACTACATTAGGCCCGCCTCCGCCCGGAAGCGCGCTTACAGACGAACTAGTGGAGCTAATGTTTGAAGCAAAATCAACAGAATAATATCTTATATAGGTTGTTCCGGTTATTGAATAGACAACGGGTGATGTGTATAAAGATGTCGGAGTGCAAGTGTTAACGTTATCTATGCAATAATATGTGGCAGAACATCCAGAGCCAGAAGTATCTGTACAAGTTAATGTTGAAGTTATTGTGGTAGTTGCATTGTCAAATACGCGGGCAGAGGACACAGTGGTTATTGGCAAAGTGGTGTCAACAACATAAGTTGTTGATCGTTCTGTTGAGTAAGCAGTGCCGTCGTAGGTTCGGCAGTAAACCGTGCGGGTTGCGTCGCCCGTTGGAACATTGTAAGTACAGGTCATTGAGCTATACGGGCTAGTATAACTCGTGTTAGCTTGCGAGCATAAAGTATTTGAGCTAGTTGGGGCAGTGCTTTCGGCACAGTAATAATAGAGTGTGTTTGATTCTGCATCTCCTTGGCCGGTTGGAGCGATGGTTAATTGGCTTCCGCCTTTAATTGGGTTTGGAGAGGTTGCAACGCTGGTTAAAGTTGGGGCGGTATTCATATTATAATTAACACTTACATTGGTTAAAGTCGGAGTTGCGCTTTTATCAGAGCTAGCGCTGAATGTTATTTTATAATAAAAATTAGCTCCAGACCAATTCAGCGCAGACAAACTGGTTGTGGTAATGCCGTCTGGCACTGTTGTTGTTTCATTTAAAACGCCTGCCGCGCTATACCAATTTGTGTTATCTTGGCTAAATTGCGCAGACAAGCTGGTCCCGGCGGGCATGGTGGCTGAAGTATAAAAACTATCAATGGTATTAACAGTTAAACCAGTTAAAAGATTAACAGAATAAAGCGTACCGGAAGCGTTGTAATAAGCATTAGTGGTAAATGTCTGCCATGAGCCGTAAGCTCTGCCCTGGGTGTTGGTTACAAATGACCTTACATAATAAGCGGTGCTGGCATATAAGTTTGGCAAAGTCAAAGAATAAGCGCCTGTTCCAAAACTTCCGGTTTCAGAAACTGCCAAATAATCTGTCTGGCTCACGCCATACTGAAATCCCCTTTCTGTTACAGCTGAATTTCCAATTGAAGTGATATTTCCATTGCCAACGGCTGTTATGCCGGCCACACTGGTGGCGGCGCTGGTAGTTACTGCGGCATAAGTTCCCGTATTATAATAAAGCTGTATGCTTGTTAAAGTTGGAGTTATTGTGGTGTCTGTTGTTGCAAAAGCAATCTGATAATAAAAATTTTGCGATGCCGTAAAACCTGATAAATTCAAATTTGTATCAGAACTTTGCGCCGAAAAATCTCCGTTTGCAAGATTTGTCCATGTGCTTAACGTATGGTTTGCCGAATACCAGTTTACATTGTCTTGGCTAAACATAATTTTTAAAGTAGTGTTAACGGGAATAGTTGCGTTATAACCAAAATAATCAAAACTGTTTACAGTTAATCCCGTTGCAATGTTTGTTGAATAAAGCGTACCGGAAGCATAGTAAGTTGCGGCATTTGCATAAACGCCAAACCCAAAAACCCCAGCCAAAATCGCTCCGGCGATTGCCGCGAATAGCCAATTTTTAATTTGAAATCGATTTTAAGCATTTATAAATTATGTTATAATAACTTTGCCGTGGGGGTAGCGTGGTGCGGACCCTGGATTGTCAACCATGGGTCTAGGGGTTCAACTCCCCTTACCTCCACGGTCTAAAGTTTAAATATCCCAAAAGGTCTTGACAAGGACTTTTATTCTGCTATACTTAATTTAGTTGACAATCCAGGGTCAAGTATCATGCACTGCGTGAGACTCCCAAGGAATCCGCTTCGGCGGATTTTTTGTTGTTATTTTTATTAAAATTAAATTTTTAGCGCTCTCTCTTAAGGGCTATTTATTAAATAACGTAACCTTTTAAGAAACCGGCGACGCAAATTACAAATTTTAAATTATTTATTTCATAGGAAAATTTATTTTATTAATACCCTCTCGCGCACCTAACGTAGAAGGCGTTAGGCTTAGCGTTGCCGACGCTCACAGTGCCAGTAGTGAAGACCAAGTTGAACGGGTTAGTAGCACTGTTCTCGGAAGATGACCAGTAGTTGCTGGCAACCATATTTGGCAAGCGGGAATAAACTCCGCTTGCCGCTGTTTGGTCGCGAATGCTGTCTAATTCAAGTATGGTTGGCAATCTCCAGCCTAAGCCCAATGCTTTGCAGGCATCCATTGCGGGGTAATAAGGGGCTGTGCCGTTAACAGAGGTATAATATCTTTCCAGCCATTTATAGCCTGTAATAGTTGTGCTTCCAGAGCCGGCTTTGTTTGTGGTATGCGTTCCGCCAATGTCGCCGCCCGCAATTGAAACTGTTGAGTTGGCGGTGTTTGCCCAGGCTTTTGTTGTTGATATATTTGTTTTTGACCAAAGAAGGTTGCTATACACATTTGCGTCTGTGGCAATGCAGACTGTGCCCGGAGCCGCAGCTCCCGCTGTCCAAAGTATGCAGTTTGTATTGTCGCAATAAATATCTTTGTTTATGTATGTGGTGGAATTTGCGGTGATAGAAAGGTCTCTTACAACAGTAGAGGGGGTTGTGCCAACAAGAGTCCACGAAGGAGTTGGAGCGTAGCACTCAGCC
>CAZKUM010000008.1:27920-28488 GCA_964555955.1 uncultured Candidatus Saccharibacteria bacterium
GCCAATTTAATTCCGGTGGAAATAACCACATTTGCTGTTTCCCTGCCTACTCCCCCGCCAATTTTTGTTTCGTCGCTAAAAGTGTCGCTAACGCTTGAAGCTAAAACAATTGACGCTATTGAGGCTATAGCCATAAAAACAATCAAGGCTGCAAAAAAATATCTGCAATAATTATTCCCGATATTTTTTAAAAACATTTTTTTTATATTCATATAATTTTTTTATTTTATTTTTTTACTAAAACAAAAAACCACGGCAGGCTAAAACCGTAGCGATTTTGACGAAACAAAAATTAAAATTTCGTGGGGCGTTAATCTCTCTCTCTCTCTCTCTCTCGTATTCCGAGTTTAATATAATTTTAGGCATTTTTAGACCAGTTTATTTACTTTTAAATTTTTTTCGAGATTTTTAAAATATCTTCTTTGGATTTATTTTCTTTTTTATTTCTTTTATACTCATATTGTTTTTTATTAAATAATTATATCACCATCTATACGCTCGGGCAATAGTCTATGGTAATCTACACAGACATATGGCGGTTTTTGCCCCTACCCTGTAAGGTGGAAGC
>CAZKUM010000009.1:0-3355 GCA_964555955.1 uncultured Candidatus Saccharibacteria bacterium
AATTAGATGATGTAACCGAGACCCGTATAGTCAGATTTTAGATGATTTAATACGGACTCTTCTTTTTACAAGCATATAATTATTTAATTGTTGTTCTTTCCACGGATGCTAAGAAAAAGGGGTGTGCCATGTCTTCTACTGTTTGTGTAAAACAAGACATACGTGTTCACATTGATTGGATGATTCGGCGGCATATGCAAGAAGTTTTTACCATTGAAGATTTATGTTTTGAATTTCCTTGGTCAAAAGATGATTTCATCCGTTGTCTGCGCCAGCGCAATTGTTATGGCATGGTGGCTGAACATGAAGAACGCGTGGTTGGGTTTATGGTTTATGAATTAACCAGAAAAACAATCCACGTTGTTAATTTCGCGGTTCACCCTGAATTTCGCAGGCGCGGAGTTGGCAGTCAAATGGTTGCAAAACTCATTAGCAAATTGTCGGAGCTACGCCGCACCCGCGTAAAACTGGAAGTGCGCGAAACCAATCTTCCAGCCCAGCTTTTATTTCGCTATAACGGCTTTAGGGCAGTTAGCGTTCTTCGCCGATATTATGATGATACGCCAGAAGACGCTTATTTGATGCAATACAGGCTCAAGCCAACGCAACTCTGCATTGAAGATAATGATGACCAGCCAATAGGCGTAACCCGTATAGCAGAGTAAAGCACTTTGCACATTAAAAACAAATTTCAATTTACATAGCCACAAGACCTCTGTCTGTGGCCTTTTTTTATTGCAAATTATTACTTAGCCTTTATACATTTTCATAGATAAAGCATTCAACACAACGCTCACAGACGAAAACGCCATAGCTGCGGCCGCAATAGATGGGTTTAAAAGCCAACCTGTAAAAGGATACAAAACTCCGGCAGCCACCGGCACGCCTACTATATTATAAAAGAATGCCCAAAAAAGCCCTTGCTTTATTTTGCTTAAAGTATATTTTGACAAATCAATTGCTAAAACAACATCTCTTAAATCGTCTTTTATTAAAACTATTTCGCCGGTTTCCATGGCAACATCTGTTCCAGAGCCCAAAGCAATTCCCAAATCAGATTTTGCCAAAGCAGGAGCATCGTTAATTCCATCTCCAACCATTGCCACAATTTTCCCCTCTTTTTGCAGTTTTTCAATTTCATTTGATTTTTCTTGAGGTAAAACTTCGGCTAAAACTTTATCAATTCCCAATTGGCTTGCAATTGCATCAGCCACCCTTTTATTATCTCCTGTAATCATTGCAACTTGCTTGCCCATTTTATGCAAAATATCAACTGCCTCTTTTGAATTTTCTTTTAAAACGTCTGCTACCGCAATAATGCCCTCTATCTTTTTACCAACAGCCAAAATCATCGCTGTTTTTCCCTGGTCTTCAAGCAACGTCATTTTATCTTCTATATCTTTCGTTTCTATTTTATTTTCTTTCATTAATTTTCTTGTTCCCAACATAATCTTTTTTCTATCTAAACTAGCTTCTACTCCCTTTCCTGCTATTGCTTGAAAATTTTTGACTTCTTTTAAAACAATATTTTTTTCTTTTGCTTTTTTAACAATGGCATCTGCCAAAGGATGCTCAGAATTTTTTTCAATGGAAGCTGCAATTTTTAATACGGAGTTTTCATTAGCACCTTTTTGCAAAACAACAATATCTGTGACAACCGGCTCGCCTTTAGTTAAAGTTCCTGTTTTGTCAAAAACAACCATATTAATATCTTTTGCGGTTTCTAAAGCTTTGCTGGATTTTATTAAAATTCCTCTTTCTGCCGCCAGCCCTGTGCCCATCATTACAGCGGTTGGAGTTGCCAAGCCCAAAGCGCAAGGGCAGGCAATAATTAACACGGCAACGAAAATCATTAAAGCAAAAGAAAGCGGCTGGCCTGACAAAAGCCAAATAATTGCAGCCAAGAAAGCAATTCCAAAAACAACCGGAACAAAATAAAAAGAAACTTTATCGGCCAAAAGCTGTATTGGCGCCTTAGATCCCATTGCATCTTCAACTATTTTTATAATCTGGGCGATCATTGTATTTTTTCCAACCCTTGTTGCCTTAAATTTTAAAACGCCGGTTTTATTTATAGTGGCTCCAATAACTTCGTCGCCCTTCTTTTTTTCAACCGGAATTGATTCTCCTGTAATCGCCTTTTCGTCAACGCCAGAATATCCATCAACAACAATTCCGTCAACCGGAATTTTTTCACCGGGTTTTACCAAAATTATATCGCCCACTTTCACTTCTGAAATTGATATTTCTAATTCCCTGCCATCTTTTATTATCACTGCAGTTTTTGGCTGCAAACCCATTAATTTTTTTATTGCCTCTGAAGTTTTTCCTTTTGTTATTGCCTCTAAATATTTTCCTAAAGAAATAAAAATAAGTATAAAAGCAGCTGCTTCAAAATAAAAACTATCCATTGAAACTTCTTTTCCAAAATATAAAAGAATAAGATTTATCAAACTATAAAAATAAGCAGTAGCTGTTCCGACTAAAATCAATGTGTCCATATTAGGGCCCATTTTTATTAGTTTTTTTGCTCCTGACTGCCAAATATTAAAACATACTATAATAACGGCAGTTGCCAAAACAGCCTGAATATATAATCCGTATTTCTCAAAAAATTGGGGCATGGGCAAGCTAAACATTTTGCCCATAACCATATAAATTACAGGCAAACCAAAAATCAGGGCAAATAAAAATCTGTTTTTTAATTTTTTAATTTCTGCTTCTTTTTGTGTTTTATGATGGTCGTGTTCGCCAGCCATATCCATTCCCATTTCCATTTCTTCGCTGTCGTCTGACGCTTTATAACCTAAGCCGTTAATTACTTTTTTAATTGTATCAACATTTGTTTTATCAGAATCAACATCTAAATAAGCTTTTTCTGAAGCAAAATTTACGCTGGCAGAAACAACTCCTTTTTCCTTTTTAAGATTGTGTTCAATCACCGCGGCGCAAGAGGCGCAATCCATGCCCTGAATTTGCAATGTAACTTTTTGATTCATGTTATTTAAAAATTATAATTTAATTATTATTCAACGGCTTTATAACCTAAACTTTTAATAGCATCTTTTATTTTTTCTGGATTAGTTTCTGATTGGTCAAATTCCAAAAATGCTTTTTTAGAATCAAAATTAACAGAAACAGATTTTATTCCGTCTTCTTCAACCAATCCATATTCAATTATCTTAGCGCATGAAATACAATTCATTCCTGAAATTTTAAATATTTTTTGCATCATATTATTATTTTAACATTATTATTTTAAATTGTTCAGGTCTTTTAATATCTTTTCTAAAGGAAGCCCATACATTTTTGAGACTTCGCCAATTTCCAGTTTTTCAAGCTCAAAAGAAGCCAT
>CAZKUM010000009.1:3365-23352 GCA_964555955.1 uncultured Candidatus Saccharibacteria bacterium
GCCATGGGGCAAGACATGCAAGGAACGTTGTGTTTTGCCAAAATTTCATCGGCTCCTCTTTCTTCTAAAATATTTTTCAATGTTGTATTTTTTGTAAATTTCATAATTTTGCGAACTTAAATTTTAGTGGCAGCTGCCGCCGGTTCCCCCTCCGCCTCCGCAACCGCAACCCTTTGACCCAGATGGCACAACGCCACTGCTGTCAGCTGAGGCCGAAGCTGTAGTAGCAGCGTCAACAGTATTGTCGCTGCTTGCGTTAGAACTATTTGCATTTACAACCTCTATAATTCCTGAAACCATTCCCATTGTGCAAGAAAATCTGTACTTGCCAGGATTCTGCGGAGTAAATTCTTTTACTGAAACTTGGCCTGGTGTTAAATCAACAGCTCCCGAAAACAAACTATTTGAAATAATTGCTCCATTGCATCCAAGAGAGCTTCCCCCTGTAATCTCCCAACTTACAGGAACTCCGGCTCT
This sequence comes from uncultured Candidatus Saccharibacteria bacterium, assembly GCA_964555955.1. GTDB lineage: Bacteria > Patescibacteriota > Minisyncoccia > Minisyncoccales > Staskawiczbacteraceae > JBBTQL01. The sequence goes on from CAZKUM010000009.1 coordinate 3,843, forward strand.
TACTTTAAAATAATTTGGGCTGTCGCTTGATCCGGAAGCTATCATTTTAATAACCTGTTTCCCGTTAACAATTGGAGGTAAATCTTTTTCATCAACAGCAGTTTGTGTTTTACTTTGAGGAATAATATTACTTAGACCTGTAAATCCTAAAACATTCATTTGGCTTGAAATGTTAAACAAAGCGAAAAATAAAACCAAAAATCCGGCTACTTTTGAAAACCTTTCTGCCAAATGCGGCTTTGACGAAAACTTTACGCTTGAAAGCCCTATAAACAAAAGCGAAGGAACTGTTCCCAAAGCAAATGCTCCCATTATTAAAGCTCCCTGGAAAATATTTCCAGACAAAAGCGCCAAACCCTGGGCTGTAATTGTAAAACCGCAAGGCAAAAAGAAAGTTAAAGCTCCCATGATAAACGGCATATATTTTCCCTGAAAATTATTTTCATTGGCAATAAATCTTGTAGCCGATTTTGGAGCTGCAATTTGAAACTTTCTAAATGCCTTTATTCCAAGCATTTGAAGCCCCAAAGCTATCATTAAAAATGAAATTGCCACAATTAAAAATGCTGTAAATTGAGGAGAAATTTGCAATTTGCTTCCTATTAACCCTAAAACTCCGCCCAAAACAATGTAAGAAATAACTCTGCCTGAGTTAAACATTATATGGGGCTGAAGTTTCTGCGAAGTTGACTGGTTTTCTGAATAAAGGCCGTTCCATTGTTTTGACATTGATAAAACAATTCCGCCGACTAATGCTGCGCATGAAGAAATTCCGGCTAAAAGCCCAAAACCAAAAAATGTCATTAAAGACGATGTTGAATTTATGCTTAAAAAATCGGCGATCCCAATTTTTTGCAAAAACAAAAAGGCAATAATTATAAAAATTGCTATATTGAGCGCCACTAAAGTTGCATTGGCTTTATTACTAGAAGAGCCCGCCTTCGCGCCTTCGCGCTTCGGCGAGGCGAGGTCAGAAAATGCATAATTTTCTTCTCTAAACATTTTACTAAGCCTTTCTGGATTTGGCCTGTCGCCCTCATATTCTACAACAACCTGCCCCGAGCCAGTTGAAGCATCAACAGATTTTATATTCTGAATATTTAAAAGCTTTTTCTCAATTAAAATTTCGCACGAGGCGCAGTGCATTCCCTCAACTTTATAAATATGCTCTTTTATATTCTTTCCCTGCCAATTGCTGTTTTCAACTTTTTGAGGTTCTTTAGCTGCAACAACCGGTTCTAAAATTTGCTGTTCTTTTTCAGAAAAAATAAACTTTTCCTCTCTAAAAATATCATTTAACTGCTCAATGTTTATCACCTCTCCTTCATATTCTACTAAAACTTCCCTCCTGTGAGCCGAAACCTCAACATACTTTATGCCGGCGAACTTTTCTAATTTTTCTTTTATTAGTATTTCGCAGGAATGACAATTCATTCCTTCTACTTTATAAATGTGTTCTTTCATAATTAAAACTAAGCGAGGGGTGTTGTTTTTCAAATGCTTTTCGGAGGCGAGCTGGCATGGCCGCCGCGAAGCGGCGCAGCTCGCCGAGAACTGAGCGAAATTTTTGCGCTGGCAAAAATTATCGCGTTATTTGGAAAATAATACCCCGAGCGAAATTATTTATTAAATAATTTAGTTACTTTTAGAATTTCGTCGGTCATTTCTTTTTTCTTTTTTTCGTTTTTTGTTGACATTGCATGCTTAAAACAGGAATTTAAATGATTTTCCATTAACATTTCGTGAGCAGACCTTAAAAGCCCAATGGCAGCTAAATTTTGCTGCATTATATCCACGCAATACTTATCGTTCTCTATCATTTCTATGATTTTTGAGGTCAAACCGTTTGCCTTTTTAAAATTAATTAAAGTTTCTTTTTTGTTTATTGTCATATAATTTTTATATTTTTGATTTTTATTTTTACCCCTACCTGTGGTATAGGTCTATATTATCAAAACCAAACCCCCGTGTCAAGGGTTTTGAAATTTTATTTTATTACTCCCCCGCCAAGAAGTTCTTTGCCTTTGTAAAACACAACCGACTGGCCCTCGGTAATGGCGCGGTCAGATTTTTTAAAAATAAGCATTCCATTTTTATGGAGCTCTGCTTTTTTTAGGGGCGAGCGGTATCTTGCCGCAGCGTCAACTAAAACCGGAAAAACTTTAGGCTTGTTTATCCAGTTTATATTTTTAATTTTTGCTTTTTTTGAATATAAATCTTTTTCTTTGCCAACATATATAATATTTTTTTTAACGTCTTTTTTAACAACAAAATACGGTCCTTTGCCGTTTTTAATATCAAGCCCGCGCCTTTGGCCTATTGTATAATAAAAAATCCCATCGTGTTCGCCTATTATTTTTTCATCTAAAGAAAGTATTTTGCCCTTTTTGGGATTTATATACATTTTAAGAAAATTTTTCATATTGAATTTTCCTACAAAACAAACTCCCTGGCTGTCTTTTTTTTCTGCATTTTCAAGCTTAAATTTTTTTGCCAATTTTCTGACTTTCGGTTTTTCTAAATTTCCAACTGGAAAAATTATTTTTGCCAGCTGGCTTTTTTTAATTCCATATAAAAAATAAGTCTGGTCTTTGTTTTTATCTTTGGCTTTTAATAATTTTTCATTTTTTATTATGGCGTAATGCCCTGTTACCACAAAATCAGCGCCCTCTTTTATTGCTCTGTCAAAAAATAACCCAAATTTTATAATATTGTTGCACATTACGTCGGGGTTTGGGGTAATGCCTTTTTTATAAGAATCAATCATATATTTGCCGACTTCTTTTTCGTATTCTTTTGAAAAATCCCATGTTAAAAAAGGAATTCCCAGTTTTGCGCAAACTTGCATGGAATCAAGACTGTCTGTTTTCCATATGCATTCAGCCCCTAAAATTTTAGGCGACCACTGGCGCATATAAACTCCAACCACGTCAACCCTTCGACCAAGCTCAGGGCAAGCTCCGCTTTTTAAAAGAGCGGCTGATACACTAGAATCCACCCCGCCCGACATTGCCACATACACTTTAGGTTTTGCTCCCGTAATATTTTTCATTATAAAATGTTATTAACTGTTCTATTTCTGGAAGCGATTTTTTGTCGCCAACTCCAACTTTTAATTTTTTCTGCACTTCTAACAAATTTTTCGCGCCATCTAAAACAGCCGCCTCAATGTCGCGCTCTGTAATATTTAATCTTTTGTCTATAACCTTAGAGCCTTCAACAATTATTCTTTCGTGCTGGCCTGTGCTTCTAAAATAATCATTGACTGTCTGTTGAAATGCCTTATCACACAGCACCGAACAATGAATTTTTCTGCCTGGCAAACCGCCCAGCCTTTTCATTATATCTTGCGGTTTTATTTTTAAAGCGTCCTCTATTTTCATTCCGCCTTTTTCTGTTGCCATAACCGAAAACATTGAAGTTGCTGCAATAGCGCTGGCGCAGCCAAAAGTCCGCCATTTTAATTTTTTTATTTTTTCAGTTTTTGGGTCAACTTTCATCCACATTTTCATAACATCTCCGCATTGTGGAGAACCAACTTGCCCAGTTGCATTGAATCCGCTAGGCAAAGGGTTATTTGATAAAAAATTTTGAGGCTTAAAAAAATGTTTTTTAACAATACTTGAATAAACCCAGCCGTTGCTGTTTTGATGCGACACAACATCTGTTATTTTTAAAGATTTTTTTGTTTTCATTTATTTTTATTTATTAAATTTGACACATTTTTGCCAATAAAAGCTTCTGGCGAAGAAATATTTTTTGCGCCGGCCTTAACGCTTACCGGAGAAATTTCTCTTAATTTTTTAACAACTTCCGATAAAACTTTTAAAACATAATCAATATCTTTTTTTGTTGTTTCTCTGCCTAAAGTAAATCTTAAATTGCCATTAGCGTATTCATAAGGCCTGCCTAAGGCCAAAATAACATGAGAAGGCTCAAGGCTTTGCGAATCGCAAGCTGAACCCGTAGAAACAGAAATTCCGTATTTGTCTAACCAAAGAAGCATTGCTTCCCCCTCAATATCAAGAACAGAAATATTAACATTATTGGGCAATCTTTTTTGACTATGCCCGTTTAAAACTACGCGAGGAATGCGCTTTAAAATTTCTTTTATAAAATAATTTCTTAAATTGGTTTCTTTTTGCGCCTCTTTTTTCTTTTTTTTATCAGCTATATTCAAAGCTTCTGCCAGCCCAATAATGCCAGGGGTGTTTTCTGTACCGCTGCGCTTTCCGTTTTCTTGCCCGCCGCCAAAAATTATCGGATCAATTTTAACTCCGGTTCTAACATATAAAACTCCTGTTCCTTTAGGGCCGTAAATTTTGCTTCCGTTTAGTGTTAATAAATCAATCCCCAATTTTTGCACGTCTAAATCTAAATAACCAGCCGCCTGGCAGGCGTCTGTGTGAAAATAAATCGGAGTTTTTATTCCCTGCCTTATTCTTTCTGCTCTTACCTCTTTAATTATATTTCCAATTTCTCTTATCGGCTGTATAACGCCTATTTCATTATTAGCATATATAACAGAAACCAAAATTGTATTACTGGTAATTGATTTTTTAAAAGAATCTAATATTAATAATCCATCCTCATCAACTTTTGAAAAAACGACTTTAAACCCTTCTTTTTCCAGCTGTTCGCATGGATACAAAACTGCATGATGCTCAATATTAGACACAATAATATGCCCGCCTGCAACGTTATGCGTAGCATTTCGGGCAGGGCTTCCAAAATTTTTATTAGCGCGAGCTGTTCCTAAAATTGCCAAATTATCGCTTTCGGTTCCAGAGCCGGTAAAAATAATTTCTTCAGGCTGGCAATTTAAAATTTTAGCTATTGTTTTTCTGGCTCTAAATATAGCATCCTTAGCTTCGCGGCCTGTTTTATGCAAAGAGCCGGCGTTTCCATAAACCCTGCTAAAATATGGTGTCATTGCTTTTACAACGCGAGCATCAACCGGCGTAGTAGCTGCATAATCTAAATAAATATTTTTCATAATTATTTAATTAAATTTTGTAATGTTATTGATTTTAAAGTTTTATTCAGCGCAAAATTAACTTTTGACCAAACATTTTTTGTTAAGCATCCCTTTTTTCGTCCACATAAGGCGCAATCAACTGATTTTTTGTTTTCTTCTAAGGAAGAGACAATATCATTTACTCTAATCATTTTTGGTGATTTAAAAAGAATATATCCGCCCTGAACCCCTTTCTTTCCCCTCACTAATTTTGCCTTTTCTAACTTTAAAATTATTTTTTCTAAAAACTCAAAAGGAATCCCTTCTTTTTCAGAGATTGTTTTGGCAGATAAAACTCTTTTTTCGCCGGCTGGCGAATTATAATTTTTTGCTAAGCAAACCATTGCCCTTAATCCATATTGAGTTTTTTTTGAAATCCTTATCATAAGAAAAGCAGACTAATTCAGTCTGCTTTATCTTAGCAAAACAACAAACAGATGTCAACTATTTTTTAACTGGGTGAACTTTTTTAGCTAACGATATTTCGCGAAGTGAAAGGCCCATAAATATAGCCAGCAATATAACAGTGTTTAAAGGAGCTAGCCAAAAAGGAAAATCTTTCCCAAACGATTCTAAAACCATAATTCCTCCTAAAACTCCAATTGAATACATTGCTCCATTCTTTAAATAAGCAAACTTTGAAATTAGGCCTGTTCCTCTTATAGTAAGCTCCCTCACTATATAAGCCCCCAAACCATTTCCTAAAAATATTAAAGGTATAGACATTGTAAAAGCAAAGGCTCCAATAACTCCGTCAATTGAAAAAGTGGCGTCTAAAACTTCTAAATATAAAATTTTACTCCAGGCAGACATGTTACCAGTTAATAATTGTTTTTCTTTTTCTTCTGCGTTCTTTTTAAAACCGTCTGTAATAAAAAAAGCTGTTGACCCAATAACAGCCGACAAAGCTAAAATAGGATTTACTTTTATAGAAAAATAAACAACTACTGTAATAAACAAGGAAGATACAGCATAAAACCAAACAGACTGCTTATGCATAAACTCTTCCACCAAAAAAGCGTATTTTTTTTCTTCTAAAAACAGCCAGCCTAAAAATACAAAAAACAAATAAACTCCGCCAGCTAAAAGCAAAAGAGCCTGGGATTTTTCCACATAAACTTCAATTTCTGGAGTTGGATGAAAAACAAAAGTTATAACCTGCAAAAAAGAAAATGCTGGATTAGCCAGCCAAACAATTAAAAATGGTAACACTCCCCTAACTGCGAACACTGCCAATAAAAGCCCCCAAAATAAAAAAACTTTTTAAATTTTTCCGGCAGGGTTTTTAAAACATGTGCGTTTATAATAGCATTGTCCACGCTAGAAATAACCTCAAACATGCAAATGCCCAATATAACAACTAAAATTTCTACAATTGCCATTTTTGTATTATTGATTTTTCTTCTTGCTAAAAACGAAGATGTAAAGTATTTCCAATATTCCAACTGTGTTTAAGATTAAAAGCGCCACATACCATACTTTGTCGCCTTTTTGCGCCGCTTTCCATAAAGCAAATCCCTTCCAAATTAGCGCCCAAATGGCTAAAACTGTTAAAACAGATATTACACGCGGATTATTTAAAATTGCTATTAATTGCGCATCTGTTAATTGTTGATAGTAATTCATGTTTTATTTTTTAATTTTTAATAATTTGGTAACCTGCGACCCCAAAGGCTACCGACACGTTTAATGACTCTTTTTTACCAAGCATCGGTAAAAAAATTATTTTGTCTGCTTTTGTTAAAGTTTTTTTAGAAATTCCTTTTACTTCATTTCCCACTATTAAAGCCAATGGAAATTTTAGTTTTAATTTTCTATAATCAATTGCTTTCTTTGATTGCTCTAAAGCTATTATATTTATTTTACTCTTTTTAAGTTTTTCAATCAAACGCCAAGTTTGCCTGCAATATTCAAATGGAATTGTTTTTTCCGCTCCCAGCGCCGTTTTTGAAATTTTATCATTTGGTGGTTTGCCTGAAATTCCGCACAAAAATATTTTTGAAACTCCCAAAGCATCGGCAGTCCTAAAAATTGAGCCAATATTTTCTAAGCTTCTTATATTATCGCAAATAACATAAAACTCTTTTTTCATTATATAATGATATATGTTTATGGTTAAAAATCAATAAAAAAGCCAGTAGGGTACTGGCTAAAACCTTAGATAGCCGTCAGGCATTGTTGTCAGAAACACGAACCATAGTTTTTTCTTCGCAATCAATCAACCATGATGTTCCCACTGGAATAACATATGATTTCAGGCTATGCCCAAAAACTTTTGTTCCAAAAAAACGCGGAAAATCCTCTACGTATTCGTAGTGGGTAACCAATATTACTGCGTCTGCTTGATGCTCGTGACCAATAATCATTTCTAATACTTGTTTGAAGTCTCTCATTGTCCCGGCAACTTTACCCGAACTGCCAGACCATAATACATCGTGGCTTTCAAAGGGCACGCCAAGCTCCTTTGAAATAATTTCTGCGCTTTGTACTGCACGAGGAGCTGTTGATGAGAGCATCAATATAGAACTTCCGTTTAGAACATCAAAAAGTTTTTTAGCTAATCCAGTGATTTGGACAAAACCCTTATTGGTTAAATTTCCATCACCATAGTCATAGTGGCCATGTCTAACAAGTATTAGCTTTTTCACGGCTAATCTCCTTTTGTAAGAGCTATTGAAACTCGCACACTTATATAAAGCGTACATTATACTGTTATCTATGTCAACTAAAAACCGAGATTGAAATCTCAGTTTTAAAAGCTTGTTTTTTTATTTTTCTGAAAATCGCTTATTTACCTCTTCCCAGTTTACAATGTTCCACCAGCTTTCAACAAATTTTGCCCTGTCGTTTTTATAATCCAAATAATATGCATGTTCCCAAACATCCAAACATAATAATATTTTTTGTTCTGGATAAAAATTAACATTATGTTTTTCTATTTGTATTATTGAAAGGGTTCCATTTTCTCCATGCTCCTTATGAAAAGCTAAAATAGCCCAGCCAGAACCCTCAACCGATTTTGCTGTTTCTGAAAATTCTTTTTTAAATCTTTCCCAGCCCGAGGCGGGTCCGCCTGGGGTGGAAAAACTTTCTTCTATGGCTTTTGCCAGCTCGCCCGATGGCTTATTTTCTCCGCCAGTAGCTGGTCTCATAACTTTCCAAAATGTTTCGTGCAAAATATGGCCTGAAACATTAAAAGATAAAGATTTTAAAATTGACTTATAATCTAATTCTAAATCTTTTTCTCTTGCATCCCATATTTTTTCAAGCAAAGCGTTAGCTGCGTTAACATACCCCTGATGATGCTTTGTGTGATGCAAAGTCAAAACTTCTTCTGACATATAGGGCTCTAAATCTTTATATCCATAAGGTAACCCTGGCAAATTATATAATATTTTCTCCATATTTTAAACTTCTATTTTGTTTTTTCTTCAACCTCTTGTTTGCCTTTTTCTAATTCATCAACTTGTTCTTTGTCTAAGTTAAGCAATAATGCCTGAAATTCTCCGACGTGGGTTTTTTCTTCTTTGGCAACATCTAAAAGAATTTTTTTAATAGCTTCGCTTTCTGTTGCGGCTGCTAACTGCTCATACAAAGAAACAGCATCTAACTCGGCAATTATGCCAACTCTTAAAATTTCTTTGTCTATTTCTAAAGGCTTTACTTTTTCTAAGTTTATAGGAATGTTTGATAACATATTTTTCCCCGAAAAACGGGTATACTTTTTAATATTAATTGCGACCTATTTTATTATACTATAATTAATAATTTTAGTTAATCTTGCAAACCGGACAATAACCAGAAATACGCTGTCTTATTTTTTCTTCTCTTTCTGGATTAATGTTTGAAGTTGCAAGCCATGCCTCAACGCCGGCCTTGCAAATTTCGCACTCTCTTTTAGCGTTTTTAAAGTTTTCCATATTTTTTTTATTTTTTATATCAATAGTATTTAGTTTCATGTTTTTTTAATTATTTAATTTTCACTAATTTTCATTTGAAAGTAAATATTCTTTTCTTTCCTGATATTCTTGTTTTTTGCCTTTGTGCCACTGTTGAACCGGCCTTATATAGCCTACTACTCTTGAATAAACTTCGCATTCTTTGAAGTTGGATAGGGATTTATTTTTCGCAAAACATTCGTTGCATTTAAAAACGTTTATCTTCTCTCCTGAATCTTCATAGGTTAAAAAAACTCCGTTTTCAATATTACTACCATTAATAATTATTTCTTTTGCGCAATCATGGCAAAAGTTATTTTTGTTCGCATTTTTTACAGATTCCATAAAAGATAATTTTATAATTTTTAATTTTACCGACCTTTGTTCTTTTTTTCTCTAAAATTCCGCATTTATAGCATTGGTCAAAAATATCAAAAACTTTGTCGCATTCTTGGCATACAAAGTGGGTGTGTGGATTAGTATCTGCGTCAAAATGGGCGGCTTTTTTAGATAAAATTATTTGAGCATTATTTTTTTCATCTAAATTTTTTAAAACCCTATAAACAGTTCCAATGCTTATTTGAGGAAGTTTTCTTTTTACTTCAACATAAACATCTTCAGCAGTAGGATGAGTTTTAACGCTCATTAAATAATCTAAAATGATTTTCTTTTGCGAAGTTAAGCGGCTAGTTTTTAATAAAGACTTTTCTATTGTTTCCATTTTACTTGCTTTTTATTATTAATAACTATTACTAATTAAATTTTATTCTTAATAAGAAAACGTGTCAACCCCCCTTTCCTGTGGATAACTGCCTGCAATAAAAAAGCCCGCATTCTTTGTTGAATGCAGGCACAACATGAAAAGAAAAGTTAAAACCTCAACACTACTGCTGTAGCTTCAGGCCATCCTGGCGTATGCTGTAGTATCTTCGCTTTTGCTTCTTCCTGATCCCTCCAGTCTAAGACAGACTTCACGCCTCGGGCCGAAAATCGATTTATGATACTTTCAGCCAGCGGCTCAAAGTCGTTTGGGTTAACTGCTGAAGGCGGTAGAAGACCATCGGTTCCCAAAAAAACCAATAATGGATCTTGCTCCCATGGCATAGTTTTTGAAATCCAGCATTTTTCCAACGCAGGATCTCCATTAAGAAGGGGAAATCCTCCTTTGCCAATGTTTCTGTTGGGGCAAAAAACCCTTCGCTCTTGGTAAAACGGCCTATACAAATTCCATGCCTTGCCCATATCGCCGCCTGATTTTTCAAGGCATCTGGCGAATTCCCTGTTTGCTTCGTCTTCATATTCAAATGCGGCTTTATCCATGCCTGTGGTGAATTCAGGCAAACTATTATTGCCGAGCGTCACAGCAAAGCAATCGCCAGCTGTAATAATTTTGAGCCCTGCGTCGGTTGGCTGACAGAAAGCAAAACTTGCTCCGCCAACGCCGTCAGTGATTGGGTCAAAACACATTCTCATGTGTTGAAAAAAAACGCTTCTATTTACTCCCAGCAAAAACTCTTCCAAGCTGACCGAGAAATTAGTAGTAGCTAGGAAGCGTAATGCTTCCCTATGGGGCACCTGGCCACCGGTAAGGTCACCAGGATATTTCACCGGCGGATGGTCAGGGCTGTAGCCTGCAGACACGCCATCAAAAACTCCAAAAATCTTGTATATATAATCGTGGATGGCTCCATCTTCTACAAACCCTGCGCTTGATGCCGGGCGATAAGGTGCTTCAACTAAACTAATTTTCTTCACTTTTCTTCTCCTTTGTTTGAAATGTGCAAAAGCTAAGCAAGGTGCTTAGCTTTTTTATAATATCAAATATATCTAATTATGTCAACCCGTAACTATATTTTATTATTTTTTATATCTGCCCTTATTTTTTCAACAAAACTGTTAAAATAATACAAATTATGAAATGTAATAAGTTTTAAAGCAGTCATCTCCCCTGCTCTTAGCAAATGGCAAATATAATCTTTTTTATAATTTAAGCAAACTTTGCAATCGCAGTCTTTGTCTAACGGTTCACGTTTTTTAAAAAACTTTTGCTGTTTTAAATTTAATTTACCCTCGCTGGTAAAAGCTATTCCCCGCCTTGCATAATGAGTTGGAACCGTGCAGTCAAACAAATCAATGCCAGATTTAATTATTAATTCCATATCTTCTAAGTAACCTACTCCCAAAAGATGCCTTGGCTTTTTTTCTGGCAATTCATCAGTTACCCATTTTACCATTTGCCCCATTGTTTTTTTATCGTTGCCGAATTCTCCGCCAATTCCAAAACCGTCAAAATCCAAGCCGCCAATAAATTTTGCGCTTTCAATTCTCAAATCACGAAATCGCGAACCCTGCACAATACCATAAAGAGCTTGCTTTGTTTTTTTTGCCTGCCCTGAGCCTGTCGAATGGGTTTTTATGCAAACTTTCGCCCATCTGTGAGTTTTTTCTAAAGATTTTTTAACATAATTAAATTCAGCCAAAGGAGGCGGGCATTCGTCAAAAGCAAAAATAATATCAGCCCCTAATTTTTCCTGTATTTTTATTGATTCTTTAGGACCTAAAAATAATTCATCTCCATTTATTGGTGAGCGAAAGGTTACCCCGTCATAATTTATTTTTATTTTTTGTGGCTGTTGCCCCTCTATTATTTTACGGACTTTACCCGCCTGAAATTTTTCGGATAAAATTTTGGCGGGCAAACCAAAATCTTTTCCAAACCCCAATGAAAAAACTTGGTAGCCGCCAGAGTCAGTCATTAACGGTTTTTTCCAATTCATAAATTTATGTAATCCGCCTGCTTTTTCCACTATTTTTTCCCCTGGCTTTAAATGTAAATGAAAAGTATTAGAAATTAAAATTTGTGATTTAGTTTCTTCTACCTCTTTGCTGTCTAAAGTTTTTATAACTGCCTGCGTTGCAACAGGAACTAAACACGGCGTTTCAACAACGCCGTGCCCTGTTTCTAAAAAACCCAATCTTGCATTACTGATTTTTGATTTTTTTAGTATTTTAAAATTCACTCTATTTAATTTTCACTTGTAAAGTAAAAGTTTTATCTCTTGATGGCTCTCCGCTTGCATTTTCATTTTTAAAAACTAAAGTGCCAAGCCCGTCAGATGAGGCATTAAAATTTAAAGTTGTTTCAAAAGTTACGGGAGGTTTCATCCAATCGGTAGTTGCAGTCAAAATTCCCAAAGCCAACTGATTCCCCTGGCTATCCAGCAACCTTACTGTGCCAACTTGACCCTCAAATCCATTCCAGCCGTCTCCGTTTGTTGTGCCGGTTATTTTTAAAGGTGAAGAAATTTCTTCGTTGGCTTTTGGTGAAATTACTTGTATTCCCAAAACAGGCGGCTGATTATTGTTTGAAGGTTGATTGCTTTTTGGCAACAACAAAACACCTGCCAAAACAACAATTATAACGGCTAAAACTATTACTATTGTTAATAAAATACCCTTTTTCATATATTTATTGGTTAATTGTTAACTTCATCATACATTTTTACACCGAAAATAAAAGGCCTGCAGGGCTTGACATTGTATTTAAAAGGAGTATAATAAGATTAGACGAATAAGTCGAGCTATCTTAGTAAGTTTTCAATAAAAACTACGAGTAAAAGCGGCTTAAGGGTCATGCTTTAAAACTTTAAAGCAACAAGGTCGCTTTTATTATTAAACAAAAATCATTACAATGGCTTTCAATAAATTTGATAACCAAAGAGGTGGAAATTTTGGCCCAAGAGAAATGGTCAAAGGAAACTGGAAATGCGGAGAATGTGGTACAGAAATCACAGAACTTCCTTTTGAACCAGCTCCTGACAGACCAATCTACTGCAGAGAATGCTGGTCAAAAAAGAGACCTCCAAGATTCAGCAGATAATTTCTTACTGAATTAAAAAAACAATCCCCTAACCGGGGTTGTTTTTTTTGTTAAATTTTGAATTATTTTTTTTATGATATATAATGATTAAAGAAAAAAAATTAATTTATGACTTTTAAAAATGAATGATCAAAATGGCAAGAATAATAATCATCTCCCTATAGTAGGGACAGAAAAACAAATAAGAAAATTTTTATTTGTAAGCTGGGAAAGCTTGTCTGGAGATTTGGCTTTGCAAATTAAAAAAGAGGGCCATGAGGTAAAAGTTTATATAAAATCAGAAACAGACAAAGATGTATATGACGGCTTTTTAGAAAAAATTGACGACTGGAAAAAATTTGTTGACTGGGCTGATGTAATAATTTTTGATGATGTAGGCTTTGGAGAAGAAGCTGATAAACTAAGAAAATTAGGCAAACTGGTTGTTGGTGGCAGCCCCTATACTGACAAGCTTGAAGAAGACCGCGAATTTGGGCAATCTGAAATGAAAAGAGTTGGAATGCTTACTCTCCCCCATTGGGATTTTATAAACCATGAAGACGCGCTTAAATTTATTGAAGAAAATCCGGGACGCTATGTTTATAAACCTTCGGGGTTTATGGGATCTGATTCAAAGGGCCTTTTGTTTTTAGGAAAAGACGAAGACGGAAAAGATATACACGAAATCATAAGGTCAAACAAAGAAGTTTTAGGCAAAAAAATAAAACAGTTTCAATTGCAAAAATTTGCTTCAGGAGTTGAAGTGGCGGTTGGAGCTTTTTTTAACGGAAACGATTTTATTTATCCTATAAATATTAATTTTGAGCATAAAAAATTATTTCCAGGAGACATTGGTCCTTTTACAGGAGAAATGGGAACATTGGTTTATTGGTCTGGCCCGAATACAATTTTTAAAACAACCCTTGAAAAAATGAGGGATGATATTAAAAAATCAGGATATGTGGGATATATAGATATAAACTGTATTGCCAACGCCAGAGGAATTTATCCGTTGGAATTTACCTGCAGATTCGGATATCCGATAATTTCAATACAAATGGAAGGGGTAACAAGCGAATGGGGAGATTTTTTATATAAAATAGCAAATGGCGAACAATACGATTTAAAAACTAAAAAGGGTTTTCAAATTGGAGTTGTTTGCGCAGTGCCGCCATTTCCTTTTGATGACAAATCGGAAATGGCAATTTATAAAGACTTATCTATTATTTTTAAAAAATCTAATTTAGAAGGCATACATTTAGGCGATGTTAAACTTATAGACAACAACTGGAGAATTGCCGGCGACACAGGATATGCTCTTGTTGTAACGGGTTCTGGCACAACAACTGAAGATGCAAGAAAACAAGTTTATTCAAGGCTTGAAAACATATTGTTGCAAAATATGTTTTATAGAACAGATATAGGGCTTGGTTGGTATGAAGATTCAGATAAATTGCAAACCTGGGGATACCTTTACTAAATTTACAATTTGCAAAAAAGCCCTTCGATAAACTCAGGGCTTTTTTTTATTTGATCGCTCTATTATTTTCTCTCTAACTTCATTGAAATCACTGCAATATAAACAGCTGCCAATCCCACTAAACCATATACCGTAGTTTCAAGCCACGGTATAGAACCGAATATGGCACCCACAAGATTATAACCAAATGCGACAAGTCCCCAATTTAATCCGCCAATTACTACTAAAACAAGCGCTATTATATCTACAACATTTAATTTTTGCATATTTTTATTTAAATTCGATTTTTAATAAAATCGGCCTTTTATATATTATACCACAAAAATTAATGTCAATACCGGTTTAATTTATCGCTAACCTTTAACCCGATTTCTTTAACCATGCCTGCATTTATCTCTAAAACATACTTTGCAGAAACTTTTGGGTCAATACTTGGGCAAAATGAAGGCTCGCAGGGCTGGCTATTTTCGTTTATAAAAACAACTTTATTATTTTTATCCATCCAAATTATATCTAATGGAATTAAAGTATTTTTCATCCAAAAAGGATAATCCCCTTCTTTTTCAAAAACAAACAGCATGCCGTTATTTTTTTCTAAATTTTTGCGAAACATTAAACCTTTACTAAGCTCTTGCTGAGTTTTTGCAATTTCAACATTAAAACAATAATTTTTATAACAAACTTCTTGCTGCGGTTTTGCTAAAGGGATATAAAACAACTGATTGCCGAAATAAAAAATTAAAAATATAAAAATAACAATTGTAATTATAACAAAAAATACTTTTGTAAAATTTTTCATAACACAAAAATCGCCCCTAAAAAAAATATGCTTTATTGCTGTGTAACTATTATTTTTCCCTTCATTGAAGGGTGGATAGAGCATATATAATTATATGTCCCAGGAATATTAAAGGTAAACTGAAAAGTTTCTCCGCTATTTAAAACTGCCGAATTAAACGTATCAGATTTGATTTGATGAGCCATAGGGTCATTATTTGTCCAAATTACGGTTGTGCCAGCCGAAACTGTAGTACTATTAGGATTAAACGAATAATTTTTTATAGAAATTGAACTTGTTTTAGGTTGCTGTGTTTGTTCTGTTTGAGTATTTTGCTGGGTGTTTTGCTGGTCATAGGTATTGTTTGATGTTGAAACCGGATAATTATACGTTGTTGTAAAATATATCAATCCTGCTGCTATTAAAATAATTACTATAACTGTTATGATTGTTATTAAAACTTTATTCATATTTTTTATTTATTAAATATTTAAAGTCATGGCTTTTTTTGCAATTCTTTTTTTATGGCGTTTATATTCTAACCATATAATTAATACGACTAAAAGGTCAAAAATTATTAGAAATAACAATATCGGAGAAAAACTGTGAAAATATCTGTAAATTTGATAAGCTATAAAACCGGTTAAAAGCGAAATGGCTAAAGGGTATGCCCAAAGCTTATCTTTTAACAAAACAATCGCTAAAAATATATTAACGATTCCGTGAAATAAAAGATATGAAATTGCAAAAATTTGAGTTCCAAGAGAGAAATCAGTAGTCAGCCTGATTAAATAATTAGCTATAACGTCATTTGGGTCATCAATTATTTCCTGCTGAGTTATAAAAATTATAAAATTATTTATAATTTTTCCGCCAGAAATAGCCAAAAAAATTCCACCCAATATTTCAAAAAATCCAAAAAAGGCCTTTATTAAAACGCCTACCTCAAATAATCTATCCAATAATTTGCCCTCTTTATTTGTTAACTCAATTTTCATTATAAAAACTATTTGATTAATGGAGCTTCAACTTCAGGAACAGAAATTTTTCCCCTTAAAACCAAATAATAATTAAGCCACAACCCAACTCCAGCAACCAAAATTGCAACAATAATTACAACCGCAATGTGTTTTAAATTTATAACCCCCATGGACTTATCTGTTTTGCTATAAAAATATTTTCTAACTGCCCCGACTCAACAGTAATAGTATTATCTATTTTACCAATAATTTTTATCTTTACGCCAGTGCCTAAAATAAAACAGCATGCCGTTTCAGCATTTTTTCCATTTATGCGCCAGGCCCTGCCGTTAAAATCTGCAATTTCAAAATCATTTTTATTTTTAAAATTTACAATGTCTCCGCCCAAAAGCCCTTTTGCAGGATTATTCCAAATATCATATTTATCATATTGAAGCAAACCTGTTTTTTTTAAAAATTGCTCATTAATTTCTGATTTTAATCCAAGCCAAAAAAATATAATGCCTAAAATTATAATCATAAATATTCCCAAACCAGCTGCTAAACAAGTTCCGCACCTATACCCCCCTTTTGTGCTTCTAAAAAGAGAATATGCGCTCGCTAAAAATATTATTAAAACTAAAAACCAAAAATAAGGAATTGAAATTAATATAAATTCCAGCAAACCCTTATTTAAATATTGATACACCAGCCAATCATGATTTACTAAAACAAAAAGCATGGCATTAAAAGCAATTGCCCCAATAACGAATGAAATCGCAACCAAAAACCAAAATAAATAATTCTTAAAAATAAAATACCGCCTAGATTTAGGCTTAATCTTTTCTTCTTCAATTTTTTCAAAAGTTTTTTCTGCTATGTTTTTTTCTTCCATGATAATAACTTTTGTTAATTTAAAAAGCGGTTATCGTTTAAAATTTTTTCTTTAAAAAGCTCTTTCGCTTTTTTCAATATAGTAGCAACAGTCCCTTGCGGCTTTTTTAAAATATCTGAAATTTCTCTATAATCCTTGTCTTCTATATATCTTAATAAAAGCACTTCTTGATATTTTTTATCTAGCGTGGCAATAATTTTTAAAACATCTTCTGCTAATTTCTTTTTATCAATTTCTTTTCCTATATCAAGGTCTTCTTTTAGTGTTTTTACTTTTACGGCGTCTATTTCAAAATTATATGTTGTGGGACGTCTATTTATTTTACGCAGAAAGGTAATGGTTTCATTGTGGGCTATCCTATAAATCCAAGAGGAGAATTTTAAATCTAAATCAAAATCATTCAAATTTTTGTATACTTTTATAAATACTTCCTGCAGAATATCATCTGCATCTTCTTGCCTGCCGCCCAATAATCTCATTATATATCGCTTCAGCTTGCCCTCATATCTCTGCATTAAATAAATATAATATTCTTTTTCTTCAAGCGCTAGTTTTACCAGCTCTTGATCGGTTTTATTTAAAATATTTTCTTTTTCAAGCATCTTCAAAGTAGTGTTATGTCTTAATTTTCTGCTTATTTAATATAATAGTCAACCTAGCACAAAAAAGCCCCGAAGTTTTTATTGGGGCTTAAGTCTTACTCTTCAACTATGCATCGAACTTCATTACCTTCACGAACTTCTAAAAAACCAGAATTTATCGGAAAAAAATGCTCCCGCAGCCCTGAGCTCGCCGAAGGGTTTTTTTCAACAATCTTAACCGTTCCAGCTGCCAAAACCGTAATTAAAGTTTCGTGATTGTCTAAAACCGTAATTTCTCCAGAAATTGTTTTACAATTTAAAAGCTGGGCCTCGCCCTGAAATAATATTTTTTTTAATGAATACACTGATAATTTCATAAGAATATTTGAGCGAAGCATAATTATTTTAAAATATTTTCCGGAGCTTCGCCAGCATGGTTTTCGCGAAGCCCCGCTTAGCGGGCGAAGCGAAATGGCGAAGCGAGGCTAAAGATGCGCCGAGCCGCAGGGCGAGGCGACATCGGTATTTTAAAAATTATGCTGAGCGTTAAACAACAACTTCGTCGATTCCGCCTTTTAAATAAAAATTTTCTTCTGGAGTTTCGTCGTGCTTGCCTTCCAAAATTTCTGAAAAGCCTTTTATGGTGTCTTCAAGTTTAACATATTTTCCTTTTCTGCCGGTAAAGTTTTCTGCAACGAAAAACGGCTGTGATAAAAATTTCTGAATTTTTCTTGCCCTGTTCACAATTTTTTTATCGTCTTCAGAAAGCTCTTCAATGCCTAAAATAGCAATAATATCTTGCAAGTCTTTATACCTTTGCAAAGTCAACTGAACATCTCTTGCTGTTTTATAGTGTTTTTCGCCCACAATTTTTGGATCTAAAGCGCTTGAAGTAGAAGCCAAAGGGTCTACAGCAGGATAAATTCCAATTTCTGTTAATGCGCGAGAAAGCACAATTGTAGAATCTAAGTGCGAAAATGTGGTGGCTGGAGCCGGATCTGTAATATCGTCAGCTGGCACATAAATAGCCTGCACAGAGGTTATAGAACCTTTAGATGTTGAAGCAATCCTCTCTTGCAATTCTGCCATTTCCTGCGCCAAAGTAGGCTGATAACCTACAGCCGATGGCATTCTTCCAAGCAAAGTTGAAACTTCAGAGCCCGCCTGCGAAAATCTAAAAATATTATCAATAAAAAGCAAAACATTTTTCTTTTCTTCGTCGCGAAAATATTCAGCCATTGTTAAAGCAGATAACGCAACTCTTGCCCTTGCTCCCGGAACCTCGTTCATTTGCCCAAACACCAAAGCTGTTTTATTTATAACGCCAGACTCTGACATATCTTTATATAAATCATTTCCTTCTCTTGTTCTTTCTCCAACGCCGGCAAACACAGAAGCTCCGCCTCCTTCTTCAGCCACATTTCTTATTAATTCCTGCAAGAAAACTGTTTTGCCAACTCCAGCTCCGCCAAACAACCCAACTTTTCCTCCTTTAATAAATGGAGCTATTAAATCAACAACTTTAATTCCTGTTTCAAAAACTTCTGTTTCTGTTGCCTGTTCTGTAAATTTTGGCGAAGGCCTATGAATCGGCCAATATTTTTTAAATTTTCTTTGCCCGTCCGAAGCCTTTAGCGAAGGAGGGTTGTCTGTTTTGTCTAAAACATTTCCACAAACATCAAATAGATGCCCCAAAACTTCTGAACCAACGGGAACTAAAATTTGGTCTCCTGTATCTTCAACTTCAAGCCCTCTTTTTAATCCGTCTGTTGAATGCATAGAAATTGCTTTAACCTTTGTTGCGTCTAAATGTTTTACAACTTCTAAAATTACTTTTCCATTAGGACCTTCAATTTTTAGCGCATTATAAAGCGCAGGAAGTTTTGATTCCTCTGGAAATTCAACATCAACAACTGGGCCAATTATTTGAAGTATTTTACCCTTGTTCATAATTTTATAATTTTTAATTTTGTAATTTTATAAATAATTTATTAATTTCTTAA
>CAZKUM010000010.1:0-2931 GCA_964555955.1 uncultured Candidatus Saccharibacteria bacterium
AATTAGATGATGTAACCGAGACCCGTATAGTCAGATTTTAGATGATTTAATACGTACCCTTGAAATAGTAAAAATAAAAGTGTATAATTACATACCTTTTAAATTTAATGCAAGATAATTTTATAAAAATTAGGGGGGCAAGGGTGCATAATCTAAAGAATATAAATTTAGATATCCCCAAAAATAAATTGGTGGTTATCACCGGGCTTTCTGGCTCTGGCAAAAGTTCGCTGGCTTTTGATACGCTTTACGCTGAAGGACAACGAAGATATGTTGAAAGTTTGTCAGCTTATGCCCGCCAATTTTTGGGTGTAATGGACAAGCCCGATGTTGATAAAATTGAGGGTATTTCACCAGCTATTTCAATTGACCAGAGAAAATCAATGCACAACCCAAGGTCAACTGTGGGAACTACAACAGAGATTTATGATTATCTCCGCCTTTTGTATGCAAGAATTGGAAAACCCCATTGCCCCAACTGCGGAAAATTAATTTCAAGGCAGACTGTTGATCAAATTGTTGAGCAGATAATGAAGCTTTCCAAAAATGAAATTACAATTTTGGGGTCAGTAATCCGCGATAAAAAAGGCGAGCATCAAGCGGTTTTAGAAGAAATTCAGAGGGGCGGATTTGTAAGGGCCAGGCTAGACGGAATAATTTATCCAATTGAAGAAAGTTTGGCAAAGCCATTGGATAAAAATAAAAAACATAGTATTGAAGTTGTTGTTGATAGGCTAATTTTAAATAAAGATTTAGACAGGTCGCGTTTAGTTGACTCGCTTGAAACTGCTTTGAGGCTTGGAAAAGGAATAGTAATAATAAATCAAAAATCTAAAATAAAAAACCTAAAAGACGAACGAGAAAATGATTTGATTTTTTCAGAGCATTTTGCCTGCGAAGACTGTGCCTCGCCTGACGGCAGACAGGGAATTTCGTTGCCGGAATTAGAGCCAAAATTATTTTCTTTTAATAATCCTTATGGCGCGTGCGAAGAATGTACGGGCCTTGGTGAAAAATTAGAAGTTGACCCTGAATTAGTTATTCCAAATAAAAATTTAACAATTTCAGAGGGCGCAATTTGGCCGTGGAGCAAAGCTTCGCATAAAGTTGGCAGGCAGGGGTATTATTATTGGAAACTTTCTGAATTGGCAGGAAAGCACAATTTTTCTTTAGATGAAGAAGTAAAAAATTTGCCTAAAAAAATTATTGATATTGTTTTATATGGAGATAAAGAAGGTTTTGCCGCCTCGCAGAAGCGAGGCGAGCCTCGCCCGAATAAAATATTCGGGCGGGAAGGAGTTGTTGAAGATGGAAGATTTGAAGGCGTAATACCAAGTTTAGAAAGAAGATATCACGAAACTGATTCTGATTTTACGCGGCAGGAAATTGAACAATATATGATTATAAAAATTTGCCCAAAATGCCACGGCAGAAGATTAAAGCCAGAAGTTTTAGCAGTTACAGTTGGAGACGCCTCTATAGATAAAATTGTTGATATGCCTATTGATAAGGTTAAAACATTTTTTGAAAAGCTGCCTGCAAATTTAAGCGCCGTGGATTTAAAAATAAGTTATCCAATAACAAAAGAAATAATTGATCGAATACAATTTTTGGTTGACGTGGGACTTTCTTATTTAACTTTAAGCAGAAAAGCGGGAACCTTAGCTGGAGGAGAAGAACAAAGAATAAGGCTGGCAACGCAAATTGGCTCAAAGTTGTCGGGAGTTTTATATATTTTAGACGAACCTTCTATTGGTTTGCATTCAAGGGATCAGCACAGATTAATTGATACTTTGGTAAGGCTAAAAGAATTAGGAAACACTGTTATTGTAGTAGAACATGATCCCGAAACAATGAAAGCTTCTGATTGGATAATAGATATTGGGCCTGGAGCTGGCAAACACGGAGGCAAAGTTGTTTTTGAAGGAACGCCAAAACAGCTTTTAAAATCCCATACTTTGACCGGAGATTATTTATCGGGGAGAAAAAAAGTAGCCGCCTCGCCTGAAAGGCGGGCGAGCCTCGCCCCAAAGGGGCGGGAAGAAAATCAAAGTTTAAATAACGGAAAATTTTTAACGATAAAAAGCGCAGAAGAGCATAATTTAAAAAACATTGACGCAAAAATTCCTCTGGGAAAGTTTGTTTGTGTTACAGGAGTTTCTGGTTCTGGGAAATCTTCTTTGGTAAATGATATTTTAGCCAGGGCTTTACTTAAAAAGTTTTACAGGGCAAAAGACGATGCAGGAAAGCATAAAGAAATTTTAGGCATTGAAAATTTGAATAAAGTTGTTTTGGTTGACCAGTCTCCAATAGGCAGAACTCCAAGGTCAAATCCTGCCACATACACAGGAGCTTTTTCGCATATAAGAGATATTTTTACAAAAACAAAAGAGGCGAGAGTCCGCGGATATTCAGCCGGCAGATTTAGTTTTAATGTAAAAGGCGGAAGGTGCGAAGCCTGCGAAGGCCAAGGCGTTAAAAAAGTTGAAATGTATTTTTTGCCCGATATTTATGTTGAGTGCGAAGAGTGCCATGGCAAAAGGTATAGTAAAGAAGTTTTGGAAGTAGATTATAAAGGAAAAAATATTGCCGACGTTTTGCAAATGACCGTAGAAGAAGCAATGGAATTTTTTAAAAGTATTCCGGGCCTTTATGAAAAAATGAAAACTTTAAAAGAAGTGGGGCTTTCTTATGTTGAGCTAGGGCAGTCAGCCACTTCGCTTTCTGGCGGAGAGGCGCAAAGGGTGAAATTAGCAACCGAATTGTCGCGCAAGGGCACTGGCAGAACTTTATATATTTTAGATGAACCTACAACCGGTTTACATTTTGACGACATCAAAAAATTAATTTCAGTTTTAAAAAATTTAGTTGAAAAAGGAAATACTGTTTTAACAATAGAACATAATACAGATTTTATCCGTTGCGCTGACT
>CAZKUM010000010.1:2941-17024 GCA_964555955.1 uncultured Candidatus Saccharibacteria bacterium
TCCTGGACGAACCCACCACCGGCCTGCATTTTGACGACATAAAAAAACTGCTTCCCGTGCTTAACCGATTGGTTGATAAAGGCAACACGGTTTTAATTATTGAGCATAACTTGGATGTGATAAAATCCGTTGACTGGATTATTGATTTGGGCCCCGAAGGCGGCGATGCAGGCGGGCAAATAGTTGCAGAGGGCACTCCGGCTGACATTGCAAAAAATAAAAAAAGTTATACCGGAAAATATCTGAAAATATAACTAACTATATTAGTTGACAAAGTCTTTTTTATAGGATAGATTGTATTATATTAAAAAAATTATTAAAAAAGGTAAATTGTATGAATATAAAACCATTGGCAGATCATATTTTAATAGAACCAATTAAAGAAGAAGAAAAAACCAAAGGAGGTATTTTTTTGCCCGAAACCGCTGAAAAAGAAAAATCAGAACAAGGCAAAGTAATTGCCGTGGGAACAGGCAAAAAAACAGATGACGGCAAAATAGTTCCAATTTCAGTAAGAATTGGAGATATGGTTTTGTTTACAAAATACGGCCCGACTGAAATAAAAATTGACGGCAAAGAATATTTAATCGCTTCAGAAAGCGACATTTTAGCAATAATTGAATAATTAACGCTCGGAAAATAATTTTCTGCTAACGCTCGTTCCGCCAGCGCTGAACTCGCTTCGTCATCGGCGATTTGCGCCGCTTCGCGGCGGCCATGCCAAATCGCCTCTGAAATACGCTGAAAATTATTTTCCTCGCTTTTACATAAAATACTATGGCAAAACAAATAAAATATAGTGAAGATGCAAGAAAAATTTTAAAAAGCGGTTTAGACAAAGTGGCTAACGCCGTAAAGGTAACTTTAGGGCCTAAAGGCAGAAATGTTGTTTTGGGCTCGGGTTATGGAAGCCCCACAATTACAAATGACGGAGTTTCAATTGCAAAAGAAATTGAGTTAGAAAATGCTGTTGAAAATATTGGAGCTGAAATTATAAAAGAAGTGGCTTCAAAAACAAATGATATAGCCGGCGACGGAACAACTTCGGCGGTTTTATTGTGCCAGGCAATTGCCACAGAGGGCTTAAAAAACGTTGCCGCCGGAGCCAATCCTTTGGCATTAAGAAAGGGAATTATAAAAGGAAAAGATGCGGTTGTTTCCGCCCTTCGCGAAATGTCAAAGCCAATCAGCACTAAAGAAGAAAAGGCGCAAGTTGCAATAATTTCAGCGCAAGATTTAGAAATGGGAAATTTAATTGCAGAAGTTATGGAAGAGGTTGGAAAAGACGGAGTAATTACAACCGAAGAATCAAAAACATTTGGATTATCAAAAGATATTGTAAAAGGTTTGCAGTTTGACAGAGGATATGTTTCTGGATACATGGTTACAAATACAGAAAAAATGGAAGCATCTTTAGAAGAGCCCTATATTTTAATTACAGATAAAAAAATAAGTTCTTTGCAAGAAATTTTGCCATTATTAGAAAAATTAGTTAAGGCAGGAAAAAAAGAATTGGTGATTATTGCAGACGATGTTGATGGAGATGCTTTAACAACTTTGATTGTAAATAAAATTCGCGGAGTGTTTTCTGTTTTGGCAGTAAAGGCTCCAGGCTTTGGCGACAGAAAAAAAGAAATGTTAGAAGATATTGCAGTAGTTACCGGAGCTGAAATTGTTTCAGAAGAAAAAGGAAAGAAATTAGAAAACACAGAAATAGAAATGTTGGGCCAGGCAAGAAGAGTTATTTCAACAAAAGAAAACACAACAATTGTTGAAGGAAAAGGAGAAAAATCAAATATTGACGCAAGAATTTCTGCTCTTAAAACAGAAATAAGCTCTGCAACTTCAGATTTTGACAAAGAAAAATTACAGGAAAGATTGGCAAAATTATCAGGAGGAGTTGGAGTTATAAAGGTTGGGGCTGCAACAGAAGTTGAACAAAAAGCAAAACAGCACAAATTAGAAGATGCTTTACATGCAACAAAAGCCGCAGTTGAAGAGGGAATAGTTCCTGGCGGAGGAGTTGCTTTGCTAAGAACTTTAAACGCTTTATCCGACCTAGTCGGACCCGCCTCGGGCGGGGAAAATCCCGATATACTTACTGGGATTAAAATTTTAATGAGAGCTATTGAAGAGCCTTTAAGGCAAATTGCTGAAAATGCAGGAGTTGATGGCGCTGTGGTTGTTCAAAAAGTAAAAGAGGGAAGTGGTGATTTTGGATTTAATGCTTCAACTATGGTTTACGAAGATTTAATAAAGGCAGGAGTTGTTGACCCAACAAAAGTTGTCAGAACTGCTTTAGAAAATGCGGTTTCGGCAGCCAGTATGCTTTTAACAACAGAGGCAGTTGTTTCGGAATTACCAAAAAAAGATGAATCTCACGCTCACATGCCAAACCCAATGATGGGTGGCGACTACTAAATAGATTTTTTAAAAACAGTCCCGCTAAGGCGGGGCTGTTTTTTTGTTTGCATAAATTTGTATTTTTAGTTATAGTAAAGTTAATAATGTTTCAAGTTTTATGTTTTGCCCAAATGACAATGAAAAATTAGAAAAAGTTTTGTTTCACAATGTTGAGGTTGATTATTGCCCTGATTGTTTAGGTATTTGGTTTGATCAAAACGAATTGAGGTGGGCAAAAGACAATAAAGATAAACAGTTAAACTGGCTTGATATTGACTTATGGCGCGACAAAAAAAGTTTTGAAATTTCTCGTATTAATAAACACTGCCCTGTATGCCGTGTTGGATTGATTGAAATAAATTATGACGACTCTAAAGTAAAAATTGATTTTTGCAAAATGTGCCAGGGAGTATGGCTAGACAGGGGCGAATTTAAGCAAATAATTAATTATTTGAAAAGAAAATCAGATTACGAAATTTTACATCATTATACAAAAAATCTTGGCAAAGAGTTGTGGGAAGTTTTTTCTGGCCCAGAAAAATTTAGAGAAGAGTTGTCAGATTTTTTAATGCTTTTAAAATTGTTTAATTATAAATTTGTTACACAGTATCCTTTTTTAAACTCTTTAATAGAAAATATGCAAAAGTAGAAATTACTTCGTAATTTATATAATTACGTCGCTCGGTCGAAATGAAAATAAATTTTCACTTCTCCCTCGCTAGTAATTATAATTAACAAAAAATATGTCAATAATTTTATGGATAATTTTAGCCGTTGTAGCAGTTGTTGTTTTGTGGATAATAGGCGTCTTTAACGGCTTAGTAATATTAAAAAACAGGGCAAAAGAGGCGTTTTCAGATATTGATGTTCAGCTAAAAAGAAGATATGATTTAATTCCAAATTTAGTTGAAACAGTTAAGGGTTATGCCACGCATGAAAAAGAATTGTTTGAAAAAGTAACGCAAGCAAGGGCCTCGGCAATGGGGGCTCAAGGAATTGGGCAAAAAGCTGAAGCCGAAAACCAGCTTAGCAACACTTTAAAAAGTTTATTTGCTGTTGCCGAAAATTACCCAGACTTAAAAGCTTCAACAAACTTTTTAGAACTGCAAAGAGAGCTCACAGACACAGAAGATAAAATTCAGGCAGCGCGAAGATTTTACAATACAAATGTAAGAGACTTAAATATTAAAATAGAAAGTTTTCCTGCAAACACTATAGCTGGCACATTTGGTTTTAAACAAATGGAATTATTTCAAACTGCAAACGAAGCAGAAAGAGAACCAGTAAAAGTTAATTTTTAATTTCCAATTTTTAATTTTATAAATAATTTTTTAATGCTCTAATTTTTAAAAATTAATAAATTTAAGCATTATTTAAAAATTACAAAATTAAAAATTACAAATTCGTGGCTTCAATTTACACGCAAGCAGATTCAAATACTAGAAAAACCTGGTTTTTATTAACTGGGTTTTTGGTCTTTATTATTGTTATTGGCTGGCTTTTTAGTTATTTGTTAAACAGCAACGGTATTTTATATTTTGCAGTATTTTTGAGCATTGCCACAAGTTTTGGCAGTTATTGGTGGTCAGATAAAATAGTTTTGGCAATGTATAGGGCAAAACCAATAGAGCATAATCAAAATCCAGAGCTTTATCATATAGTAGAAAATTTGTGTATTACAGCAGGGCTTCCGGTTCCTAAAATTTATATTTTACCAGAAATACAACCAAATGCTTTTGCAACCGGAAGAGATAAAAATCATGCAGTTGTTGCTGTAACTCAAGGCCTTTTAAGCAGTTTAAATAAAACAGAGTTACAAGGAGTTTTAGCCCACGAGTTATCACATATTGGAAATAAAGATATGCTTTTATCTACAATTGTTGCCGTTTTAGCAGGAGTTGTGGCAATGTTAGCAAATATGTTTTTAAGAATAAGCTGGTGGGGCGGCGGTAGAAGCAGATCAAACGATGATAATGGAAACGCCGGAGCAATTTTGGCAGTTATAGGAATTCTTGCGGCAATTTTAGCTCCAATAGCTGCATCACTAGTGCAGTTGGCAATTTCTAGAAAAAGGGAATTTTTAGCAGATGCCGATGGCGCGCTTTTAACCCGTTATCCTGAAGGCTTGGCTAGCGCTTTAGAAAAAATTTCTTCAGACCCAACTCCTATGCGCGTTGCAAATGACGCCACTAGTTCGCTTTTTATTGACTCGCCATATAAAGGAAAGCAAAAAACTCACTGGTTTGCAAAATTATTTATGACCCACCCGCCCATAGAAGAAAGAATAAAAGCATTGCGTGATATGTCTATAAAATAAAAATATGAAAATCATAAAAGACAAAATTGAAATTGTAGAATTAAAAAAAATGGCAAAAATAATGTATGAAAATTTAGTGAAAGCGGTTGTAGATATTGAAAAAGAAATAATAGCGGTGGATGCAGAAATGCATGTAGATTTAGAACAGCTTTTAATTGAAAAAGAAAATTGTGAACCAAAAAATCTGTGGGGAATAAATATATGGCCGAACAAAGACGGCGCGCAATTCATTGAATTTGATTCAATGATTAATTTAAAACCTGGTTTAGGAAATCGCACCCGAGGAGTCGATAGCCTTGAAATAAGAGAAAAAATAATTGAAATTATTAATAAAAAAATTATAAAATGATTTTTAGCGAAAATTTTAAAAACAGATGGTTTAAATTTTCACTTGCAGAGCAAATGGCTAATGTGGGAGCTGAAATTGGCAGGGCAATAAATTGGCGGGCAAGAAATAAAAAAGACAGCCAAGCATTTTTTGAAAGAGGACTAGAGCTACTCGATTTAACAATTGAAGATTCTAAAAATAAAAAAAGATTAAAAGAGCTTTTACGGGTGCGTGAAACATTAGCTGATTATTTTTGTTTTGATAATATTTACGGTTCTAGCGACGAAAAGTGGAACAATTATTTTTATGCGTTTAATTACGCCGCAAGAATAAATAATTAAATAAAAAAATATGGATCACAATAATATAACAACAGCGTTTGAACTGCCAAATAAAAGAATAGCGAAAAATTTTGGCTTAGTCAGAGGCATTACAGTAAGGTCGCGTTCAATTTTTGGCACAATTGGGGGAGGATTGCAAACAATTATAGGAGGCAATATAACTCTTTTTACAAATTTATGTGAAAAAACCCGCCAGCAGTCTTTTGACTTAATGGTAAAGCACGCAGAAGAAATTGGAGCAAATGCAATTATTGGAGTAAGGTATGATGCAAACGATGTTATGTCTGGAGTAACAGAAGTTTTGTGTTATGGCACAGCAGTTATTGTTGAGTAAATCGGGAGGAGTCGCATAGCGGCCATTGCAACAGCTTGGAAAGCTGTGACCTTCACGGGTCTCGTGGGTTCGAGTCCCACCTCCTCCGCCTTCGCCACGCCAAAGTCCCGTTAAAGCGGGACGACGGCGGGATTAAATAAAAATATAAAATAAAATAATTGGAGTTTCGGAGGATAATGCCGAAATTTCACCAAATAATATGGACGAAATTAAAATAAATAGAATAGAGCCGGCCAATAAAGTTTTTGTATTGGCAATAGTTTTGGTTGTGGGAGTTCTCGGTTTTTTAGGCGCAAAATTAATTTATGATTTTGCAACATTGCCTCAAAATTCTCCTTTAGAAATAACTTCTTCTGGTCAGGGAAAAGTTTTTGCAAAACCAGACATTGCTTTAGTTAGTATTGGAGTACAAACTAAAGGATTAAAAAGCAATGATGTTGTTACTGAAAATAACACAAAAATGAATGCTATAACAAAGGCAATAAAAGACTTGGGAGTTGAAGAAAAAGACATTCAAACAACCTCATACAATTTATATCCTGATTATGACTACACAGAAAAAGGCAGGGTTTTTAGGGGTTATTCTTTAAATCAGTCAGTAAATGTAAAAATAAGAAATTTTGATAAAATTGGCGATATTTTAGATAAAGCAACCTCATTGGGAGCAAACACTGTTGGTGATTTGCAGTTTACAATTGATGACCAAGAAAAAGTTATGGCAGAGGCAAGAGAAAAGGCAATTGCAGAAGCTAAAACAAAAGCCGGCAATTTGGCATCGGCGGCAGGATTAAAAATAGTAAAGCTGGTAAATATTTCTGAAGGCGGTTCTCCTTTACCTCAACCGCTTTATGGAATGGGAGGAGGGCTAAGCAAAATGGAATCAACTTCAACTATTTATTTAACTTATCGCGTTCGCTAATTTATGGAAAATTGCATTTTTTGTAAAATTATAAAAGGCGAAATACCATCGGCAAAAGTTTTTGAAAACGATAATCTAATTGCTTTTAAAGATATCAATCCAAAAGCCTTGGTTCATATTTTGATTGTTCCCAAAAAACACATTGAATCGGTTAAGCATTTAGAGTCGGCGGACAAAGAGTTAGTTGGAGAATTATTTTTGGCAGCGCAAAAAATTGCCAAAGATAAAAATTTACAAGGCTATAAATTGGTTATAAATGTTGGCAGGGAAGGCGGCCAACTTGTAGATCATTTGCATTTGCACCTATTAAGCGGAGATGCTTCCAGCGTTTGATTTTAAATTATTTAATGGTAAGATAAAACAGAATCAATTCTATGCTTGACTCTCAGATTGAGGAAATCAAAAATAAACTCAACGTTGTTGACGTTGTCGGCAGTTATATAAAACTGACAAAAACTGGCGCCAATTACAGGGGTGCTTGTCCTTTTCATTCAGAAAAAAAGCCGTCTTTTTTTGTTTCGCCCTCAAGGCAGATGTGGAAATGTTTTGGATGCGGAGCAGGCCACAGCATTTTTGACTTTGTAATGAAAATTGAAGGAATTGAATTTGGGGACGCTTTAAAAATTTTAGCAGAAAAAGCAGGGGTCCAACTAAAAAGAGAAAATTTAGAATTAAAAACAGCCCGCCAGAGGCTTTACGAAATTTGCGATATATCTTGCAGGTTTTTTGAAAAACAATTAGATGAAAGTTTGGTTGGCAAAGAAGCAAAAGAATATTTACTTAAAAGAGGTATTACAGGTGATAGCATAAAAAAATGGAGGCTTGGATATTCGCCAAATACATGGCAGAGCTTGTCTGATTTTTTAATCAGCAAAGGTTATACAAGAAATGAAATTGTTAGCGCCGGTTTGGCTGTTGTCCCGCAAGACGGGATCCCGCTAAGCGGGAAAAAAGAAGATAGAGATTTTCATTCTTACGACAGATTTCGCGGCAGAATTATTTTTCCTATTTTTGATTTGAGCTCACAAGTTATTGGATTTGGAGCCCGTGTTTTTAAAGTTGAAAATGAAAAAGAAGTTGCAAAATATATAAATACTCCGCAAACATTGCTTTATGATAAAAGCAATGTTTTATATGGGTTAAATAATGCCAAGCTCGCTATAAGAAAAAATAATCAGTGCGTTTTAACCGAGGGCTACACAGATGCCATAATGTGCCACCAAGCAGGCTTTGAAAATACGGTTGCAGTTTCAGGAACCGCCCTTACTTCAAATCACTTAGACATTTTAAAAAGATATTCCGAAAATTTGATTTTGGCCTTTGATATGGATATAGCCGGAGATTCAGCCACAAAAAGAGGTATTAATTTAGCCCAAGATAAAGGATTTAATATTAAAATTATTGAAACTTATTCTGGGGCAAAAGATCCAGCTGAAATTATTTTAGAAAATAGCCAAAATTGGCAAGATTTTTTAGAAAAATCAAGGTCAATAATGGATTATTATTTTGACTCTGCTTTTTCTAATTTTGACAAAAATACGCCAGAGGGTAAAAAAGAAATTGGAAGAATAATTTTGCCGGCAATAAAAAGAATACCAAATAAAATTGAGCAGTCGCATTGGTTGCAAAAACTGGCGCAGAAGTTAAATGTTTCAGAAAATGCTATTATTGAAGAATTGAAAAGAGTAAAATCTGAAACACTTTTTCACAAAGAAGAAGAAAATAATTTTAAAACAAAAGCTAATCAGAAAGAAAAATTTAGCGTAGACTCAAGAAAAGAGCTTATTGAAGAAAAAGTAATTTCTTTAATACTTCGCGATCCCGAAAGCTTGAATTTAATTGAAGAGCCACACTACGCTCTTTTTTGCGACAAAACAAGTATTTTTTTGCAAGGCTTAAAAAATTTTGTAGAAGATCAAAAACCGGCAACAGGGCAGATAAATGATTTTAAAGCAATTTTTGCAAACATTGCATCTGATAAAGAATTAGAAACAAAAACGGGTTTTGAAACAGATCTTAAAAATTTTTTGTTATCACTTTCTTTAAGGGCAGAAATTGAATATGAAGAAGACGGTTGCGAAGAAATTAAGCTTTGCCTTTTACAATTAAAAAATATAAGCGCGAAAGAAGGGCTTAATAAAATTTCAGCTGATATTGGAAAGGCAGAAGAAGAAAAAAACCATGATAAAGTTAAAGATTTAATCGGAGAATTTAATAAATTAACAAAAGAATTATCATGAAAAAAAAGGCATCAAAAGCAAAAAAGGTGGTTCGCAAAGCGACAAAAGCGTCAAAAGCGTCAAAAACCCTTCGGCAAGCTCAGGGCAAGAAAGCAAAAAGCGCTAAAAAAGCAGCTAAAACAAGAAAAATTAATAAAGCTGCAAACTTTCAAGAACAAATGAATGTTCTTGCCAAAAAGGGTGAAGAAAGGGGTTTTATAACAACTTCAGAGATTTTGCATACATTTCCCGATATAGAAAAAAACATTGAACAGTTAGAAGAAACTTACGAAATTTTAAAAGAAAGGGGCATTCAAGTGAAAGAAGTTCAAGAATTTTTGGAAGTAAAACCTAAAAAAGAAAAAAAGGCCAAAAAAGCGCTTATAGCCAAAATTGACCCGATTCAAATGTATTTAAAAGAAATCGGCAAATCAAGTTTTTTGTCGGCAAGAGAAGAAAAGGAGCTTGCCAAAAGAATTGAAAAGGGAGACGAAGAGGCAAAAAATAAGTTAGCTTTGGCAAACCTGCGACTAGTTGTTTCTATTGCTAAAAAATATGTTGGCCGTTCTCCAAATTTAACATTGCTCGATTTAATTCAAGAAGGAAATCTTGGTCTTTTTAAAGCGGTGAAAAAATTTGATTGGAGAAAAGGATATAAATTTTCTACTTATGCAACTTGGTGGATTAGGCAGTCTGTAACAAGAGCTTTAGCTGACCAGGCAAGAACAATCAGAATTCCGGTTCACATGATAGAAACAATTTCAAAATATACTAAAATAAGAAAAAATCTTTTGCAGGAATTGGGCCGAGAGCCTTTGGCAGAAGAAATTGCAGCTGAAATGGGAATAGATGTTGAAAAAGTGCACCATATAAGAAAAATTGCCCAAAAAGCGGTTTCACTGGAAACTCCGGTTGGAGAAGATAAAAACAAACAAGACAGCGTTTTAGCAGAATTTATTAAAGATGACAAAACAATTGCCCCAAATACCGAAGCTTCAAGAAAACTTTTAAAAGACAGGCTTCACGAAATTTCAAGCGAACTGACTCCAAGAGAATTAAAAATTCTTGGGTTGAGGTTTGGTTTAGAAGATGGAGTAATGCACACCTTAGAAGAAACAGGCGAGGAGTTTGGCGTAACTAGAGAAAGAATAAGGCAGATTCAGGCAAAAGCGCTTGAAAAACTGCGAAAGCACAGAGAGCTTAAAAAAGTAAAGGATTACTACTAATAAGGGTTGAAAATATTACATAAATTTAGTAATATAAAGCCAACTTTCCGCAGTGGCGCAACGGTAGCGCAACTCCCTGTTAAGGAGTGGGTTGTAGGTTCGAATCCTACCTGCGGAGCAAGTAAAAATCCCCAGAGAGGGGATTTTTTTGGTATAACTATATTGAAGGTTGGTTTTGCTGCTATTCTTGAATTAAAATTGTTGCCACATTTTTAGATTGATCGCAGTCAACTAAAATAGTTTTTGATTTTAAATAAACATCGGGAAGAACTACAATTTTAAAGCCATATGGTTTTAAAGTAAAAGTTGTTCCTATTTTAATGGTGCGAGTTTGCGCAGATCGATTATCAATCATAATGCCAGTATTGTCTTTATAAGTTACGGTATTTGGATGCGCCTGGCATATTGGGTCAAGCTGAATTCTTCTATCTGCATATTTTACTAAAGCATCAGAATAAGAAATTGATGCAGCTATGTTATTGGTATTTTTGCTGGCAGTATTAGATTTTGTTGTTGTATTGTTTGTTGCCGTATTATTTGTTGCTGAATTATTTGTTTGCTTGTTTGAAAAAATAAAGAAAACAATGATTGCAACAACAATAAGAGCAACTATTGCAAAAATCCACATTTTAATTTTATTTTTTTTCATATCTATAAGTTTTTTTGTATAATTTTTATTTTTAAATTAATTCGACTTTTTTATGCTTATAAATTAATTATACTCTTTTAGTAAATAAAATAATATAGATAGATTAAATTATTATTTGACAAAATTTTATAAAGTATTAGTCTAAAATTAATGTTATTTTTTGGTTCTTTGACAAAAAGGAGAAGCAAATGAATTGGCACCTTTTTACATTGATAATTATGTGCATATTGATATGTGCAATGTATTATTTTTTAAGGCAAAAATGCCCTAATTGCCGTAAGAGAGGCGGTATATGCGTTTACAACAAGCGCGAAAACAACGGCAGCGGTAAAAAAGTTTATGATGTTTTGTATTGCGGAAGATGCGGATATGTAATTTCAGAAGTACTAATTGGTGAAACAAAGGAAATATAGCAATAAGCATTTTTTGGCCCAGAGAATCGGTCTCAGGGCTTTTTTATTATTGTAATATTTTGGCTGTTATCAAAAACTCGCTTTTAACGGCGAGTTTTTAATAAATTAATCCAAAAATAGAATTAAGGATTTACCGTAATAGATACAGTGGCTGGCGCGCTGTCTTGACTGCCGTCGTTAACTTTAAAGATAAAACTGTCTGTTCCTGTGAAATCGGTGTTTGGCATATATGTAAGGTTAGGAACCAAGCCAGAAAGAGTTCCATGAGTTGGATTTGTTACTACAAAGAATGTTAATGCAGAGTTTTCGGGATCTGTGCCAGTTAAAGTTATTGCCTTTGAAGTATTTTTGCTTAGTGTTACGCTTTGAGCTACAGCTGTAGGAGCTTGATTTGTTTGATTGCCCGAAAGCGCGTTAATAAAGTTCTGGAGAGCCAGTTCTTTTGCCGCTGATTTTTGTTTAAGAGCCGCCATCAAATCGCTTAGATAAGTTTTTAACGCTGATATGCGCGATGTTTGATCAGAAGCTGTATTTAATGCACCAACTAATTTGTCATGTGCTGTTTTGCGTGCATTTTTGTATGCTTTATCAGCATCTTTAACAGCTTGCTTGTATACTTTTGCAGCCGAACGCACAACAGAATTACCATTAAACAGGCCGATTCCAAATCCTAAATCATTGTCATTTCCTTTGTTGTCATCATATTTTTCTGAAATTGCCGATCGCTTGCCATGATTTTCTTTTTCATTTTCTTTTGCCATTGCAAACGTAGGTGATACCAACATTCCTGCAATTGCAATAATAGATCCTGTAATAAATAATTTTTTTAAGATATTTTTAAACATGTTATTTTTTCATTAATAATTTTTTTATTTTCGACCTTTATATAGAAGACGCAAGAATTCAGAAACTCTTTTTTGTTTACGTTTTTATGGTTATATGATTTAATAAGTGTTATAGTTGCAGCATTATAAATATGCCCGAAAATAAGAATGAAAAATATTTTTTATCAGCCTATGAAAAATACGCCGACGATATTTATCGCCATTGTTATTTTAGAGTATATAATAAAGAACTGGCAGAAGACTTAACGCAAGAAACATTTATTAAAACATGGAAGTATATTGCATATGGAAAAGAAATAAAAAACATAAGAGCATTTTTGTATAAAATAGCCGTTAACTTGATTATAGATAACAGCCGGAAGAAAAAAGCAGTTTTTTTAGATGATATAGGGGAAAAAGAGAGGCTAGGCTCCATTCGTCTTAATAATATAGAGGGTAAAATTTTCAGCAAATTTGAAGGCCAAAAATTCATAAAAATGCTTGAAGAATTAAATGAAGAGCATAGGCAAGTTATAATTATGAGATACATTGATGATTTGCTTCCAAAAGAAATTGCCGAAATTTTAGGAGAATCCCCTAATGCGGTTTCAGTGAGAATAAATCAAGGTATGAAAAAACTGCATGAAATAATTGAGAAAAAGCATCAAGATTATGTATAAAAAATTAATTAAAACAATTTTTAGGGAAGCAAAAGAAGTGAAATTGGATAAAGAAAAAAAGAACTCTATTGAGAGAGATCTTTTGTTGTTTATTAAAGACAATCCTGCTAAAACAGAGGCGAAAAATGGTTTCTTCAAAAATGTGTTTCTAGCCGGAAATATTATAACCGCATATAAATTTAGGTTTAGACTTACAACATCTGTTGCGTTGGCTTTGTCATTAGTTTTATTTATTGCTAACGTATCTGCAAAGGCAGAATCATCTTTGCCTGGAGATGTTCTTTATCCTGTTAAAGTGGATTTTAATGAAAAAATTAAATTAATTTTATCTTTTTCCGACGAAGCAAAAACTAAAAAAAATATTCAGTTTAACGAACGAAGGTTGCAAGAAGCTGAACAACTTATAATTAAAGGAAAGATGAACAAAAATAATCAAATACAAATAAATAACAATTTTGAAAACCAGGTAAAAAGGGCAACAAACAGCATAGAAAAATTAAATAATACAAAAATGTATGGCGAGGCGGCAAAAATTTCATCTGATTTTGAAGCTTCTTTGGCAGCCCATAGCCATATATTGGATAATCTAAAAGAAAACAAAACCGAAGGAAGTTTTATTCCTTTAGCAGAAAAAGTAAAAGATGCAGCTTCAAAAATTTCTGATTCTAATACAGGAACAATGAATAATGTTTTTGGCGAATCTGGCGTTAATATTTCTGAGCAGAATAAAATGACTCAAGAAAAAATGAAATCAGCCGAAGATTCAATTGCCGAAGTTAAAAAAATTATGGGAGATGCAAAAAATAAAATTAAAAGCAATATTTCTTCTCAAATTGAAGATAATTTAAAAAAAGCAGAAGAAAAATTAAAAGAGGGAAAAAGCAAAATTGAAGACGTAAATAACAATTATAAAGAATCTTTCTCTTTATTTCAAGAGGCAGACATAATCGCAAAAGAATCTAAAAATTTAATAGAAAATAGAAAGAACTTAGGATTAGATGTTAATGCTGATGAAAAAGATAAAAAAAATGGCGAGAATCAAAATCAAAAAGAGACTGATAATAATGACCGTTAAGAGTTTTTTTGCGCCACGTCTTTTTTAATCGGCAGTGTAAAGTAAAAGCTCGTCCCCTTGTTTTCTTCCGATTCAAACCATATTTTTCCACTATGAGCTTCAATAATATTTTCTGCTAGAAAAAGTCCCAACCCAGATCCAACTGTGTTTACTCTTACCGCATTATCGCCTCTAAAGAATTTTGTAAAAATTTTATCTTGCTGGTTTTTAGGTATGCCCATTCCAAAGTCTTGCATTTTGAATTGTATATTCTTACCGTCGCTGTTCAAGCTGATTGATATTTTTCCGCCTTCAGGAGAATATCTTATGGCGTTATCAAGAAAGTTTTGTATAACTATTCTCATTTTTCCTTCGT
>CAZKUM010000010.1:17034-21603 GCA_964555955.1 uncultured Candidatus Saccharibacteria bacterium
ATTGTTTGAGGAAAATTATTTGGTTTTGAAAAATCAATTTTAATTTTCTTTTCTTTAATCTCTTCTTTATATAAATCTATTGCGATGTTAATAATTTTTCCCATATCTGCCATGGTTGTTTCATATAAATATCTGCCTTCTTCAATACGGGTTACATTTAAAAGGTCGTTTACCAAAAAAATTAATCTTTCATTGTTTGTAAAAGTTTTTTTAATAACCTCCATTTGTTTTTTTGTGAGTTTTCCAAAGTCGCCTTTTTCAAGCATGCTCATAGACCATTTTATTATTGAAAGAGGCGTTCTTAATTGGTGGGCGGCCAAAGAAACAAATTCTGTTTTCATTCTTTCAACTATTTTTGCGCGGCTTACGTCGTGAAGAACAATTAAATGGCCAACATCGTTTTTACCTAAATTCAAAGGTATAACCGAAAGTTCTATGATAAAATCTTTTGCCAGTTTAATTTCTTTTTGAAAAACATTATT
The DNA here is from genome assembly GCA_964555955.1 of uncultured Candidatus Saccharibacteria bacterium. Lineage (GTDB taxonomy): Bacteria > Patescibacteriota > Minisyncoccia > Minisyncoccales > Staskawiczbacteraceae > JBBTQL01. The sequence continues at coordinate 17,517 of CAZKUM010000010.1, forward strand.
AAGCGAAGGCTCTAAAACAGACACAATGGGTTCAGCCTTAGGAAAAGACGATAGAGATGGAATTGGTTTTTTAAGCAATTTTGTTGCTTCTAACTCAAGCATTCTTTCAGCCTCGGGGTTAATTGAAAAAATTTCATTTTTTTCGTCAAGAAGAATAAGGCCGTCGCTAAAATTACTAATAATTGTTGCTGTTTTGTCTCTTTCTATTTCAGCTCCTATACGGTCTTTCTCAGATTTTTCAAGCAATTCTGTTAAATTAATTTTTGCTTTTTCAAGGTCTCTCTTTTTAATAAAGAATAATCTGCCTATATAAAATAATACAATAGATGTTAAAGTAACTATGATATAAATAGGCCATAGCAATAAATGTTCAAGGAAATAGGAGCTTACAAACGTTAACAGCAATAGAAAAGTAATAATAGAAACTATTGTCAAAGAATAAATAAAAGCCTGGAAGAACAATGACTTAATGTTCATTAGGTTGTATTTTATAATTGCATAACTGGTAAAGCTTGCCATAAAAATTGTAGCTGGAGAATCTGTGCTAGCGAGCCTGTCAAATCCAAAAAATGGCAGAATAACGCTTACAAATATAGACCAAAGGGCAAATATTGTTGCCCCTGTCATATAGTATAAAATTTGTCTTTTTCTCTGCTCGTCAACTTTCCATGCAGCCCTAATAGGCACATAAAGAGATATAAAAATTGCGATAATCAAATAAATTCCCCAAACATTAAATAGTGGGCCGGAAACCGCATCAAAACCAAAACTGGAGAAAAAGATAATGTTTTTTATTATAAGGGGAGTAAGGAGGCTGATTGCAAAAAATACAAAACCGATAACAAATAAAAACGCTTTGCCCCATTTGCCGATTTTTTTATTAGCTAAAGTAAATCCAAAAAAAATGCCGGCCAAAGGAACAACAGATCCCATAGAATAAGAAGATCTTAGCCAAAACAAATCTTTTATTGATGTAGCCAAAACATTAGTTAAGCACCATAAAAAAAGAACAATTCCAAAATAAAAAAAGTTTACATTTAACCTTTCTTCCGGGTTTTTTTTATAAACATAAATAGCTAAAAAAAGATTGGATAAACCCGCTAACGAAATAATAATTGTAACAACCATATCTAGCCACATATTATAACATTATAACATTTTAATTTTTTTGTTCCAATTGTATTTGCGGATTTTAATTGAACGGGATAAAATATAAGATAATGATAATTTTAAGTATAATAAATTTTTTTGTGGCGGGTTTTTTGGGCTACCTCATTGGACGATGGAGCGATTATTATCTTAATTTTTGGATAAAAGACCCAAATTGGACTCCGCACCACTGGATATATGGATTATTATTAATGATAATCGGCCTATATTTTTTAAAAAATTATTTTGGTATTTGGATATTCTCATTTGGCATAGGGCATTTTATCAGCGATTTGAAAGATTTTTTGTATTTTAGATTTATCGGTTCAGATAATAAAACAAAAGAAGACAGGAGATTTTGGCACATTGATTAGCTTCATTTGATTTTTTATAAAAATTATTGTATAATGAATTATGGTAATGATTATGATCAGTAAAGAACAATTTTTGATAGAACACAATAAATTATCTCCTTTAAGCTTACAAGCTACGCTGATTTTGCTTACACAATTTAAAGAAGAAAAAAGGCCTCTTTTAGAAGATAGCGGTTGGTCTATAGACAAGCTTCGTATGCCGTTTATTTCGTGGCTTCTTTCTTTGCCAAAAGTAAAAGAAAATATTCGTAAAAAAAGAAGAGGTAAACAAATATTTAAAAATTATCCTGAAACCAAACCATAATTGAATTATTCAAAACATATAAAAAATGGCTCTTATTTTAAATGACGAAAATTTTGAGAAAGAAATTAATAAAGAAAACCAACTAATCTTGGTTGATTTTTTTACTGAATGGTGCGAACCATGTTCTGTTCTTGGCCCAATTTTAGAAAAATTAGCAGAACATTTTAATGGAAAATTTGTTTTAGCAAAAGCAAATCTTGATAACGCCCCTTTAACTGCTCAAAAATTTGGCATAGAAAAAATTCCAACAGTAGTTTTTTTTAAGTCCGGAAAACCAATTAGCGGGTTTGTGGGGCTAAGCTCGGAAGCAAATATTAAAGGGTGGCTGCAAAAAATAATAGAAGAAAAAGAAAATGAAAAACAGGCTCCAGTTTTAGTAAGCGACAATAAACCCGCCCGCGCAGGCGGGGAAAAAATTGATGAATTAGAAAAAGAATATGCTGAATATGCAAAAACAAACGGTTTTCAATTAAATTCAGACAGAGAGGTTGCAAGAAGGGTAATTAACGGTTTGCTTGAAAATGAAAAAAAATACGGAAAAAAATATTGCCCGTGCAGAAGAGTTACTGGCGACAAAGCAGAAGATTCAAAAAAGATTTGTCCGTGTTTTTGGCATAAAGATGAATTAGAAAAAGACGGGCACTGTTTTTGTAAATTATATACAAAATAACCTCTCACAAATGATTATAGATGATGTAAATATAACAGTTGTAGCGGGCAAAGGCGGAAGGGGGTTAAAATCTTTTAACAAAATAAAAATGTCGTTAGGCCCTACCGGAGGAAGCGGGGGCAACGGCGGGAGCATTTTTGTTGAGGGAGTTTCGGATTTAGGAGCTTTAAAACAATTTCGTTTTAAAAAAAATATTAAGGCAGACAACGGAGAAAACGGCAAACCTCAATTTAACGACGGTCAAAATGCAAAAGATTTAATTTTGCTTGTTCCGGTTGGCACGGTTGCCCATAATCTTACAAATAAAAAAGCTGTTGAAATTACTAAAATTGGCCAGCAAGAATTAATTGCAAGAGGAGGCCGGGGAGGCCGGGGAAACTTTCTTTTTAGATCGGCAACCAATACCAGCCCAATGCAATTTGAAGAAGGGTCTCTAGGCGAATCATTTGAAATGCGTTTGGAATTAAAAATGATTGCCGATGTTGGATTTATAGGACTGCCTAATGTGGGAAAATCCAGCTTGCTTAATGAATTAACAAACGCAAACAGCAAAGTTGCAAATTATCCTTTTACAACTTTAGAGCCGAATTTAGGCGTTCATTACGACTTAATATTAGCCGATATTCCAGGATTAATAGAAGGAGCTTCAACAGGCAAGGGGCTTGGCATAAAATTTTTACGCCACATAGAACGCGCAAAAGTTTTATTTCATCTTGTTTCTGCTGATTCAGAAAATCCAATTGCCGACTATAAAAAAGTTAGAACAGAATTAGAGGCATATAATAAATTGCTTTTAGAAAAGCCAGAATATATTTTTTTAAGCAAATCAGACGCGGTTTTGCCCGAAGTTATTTTAAAAATTAAAAGCGAATTTAAAAAAGAAGGAAAAGAAATTACAGTAATTTCAATAATTGATTCTGACAGCATAGAAAGCGTAAAAAAAATATTGAACAGTATAATTTTAGAAAAAAGAGTTTAATATTTTTTAGCATTTGCAATTTTTGAGTAAAGGTGTATAATACAAAACAAGTCAGTAAGTTTCTTATTGTTTTCAAATAGGTAATAAGTTAGCCTTGAGAAAAAGTAATAAGATGAGTCGGCTTACTTATTATTAAAATTAAAAAGAAGATCATGGCAAAGAAATTATACGTAGGTGGATTATCTTATAACACCACCGAAGCTACTTTGAAAGATGCTTTTGCGCAAGCCGGAACAGTTGAGTCAGCAACTATCATTATTGATAAAATGACCAACCGTTCAAAAGGATTTGGCTTTGTTGAAATGTCATCTGACGAAGAAGCCACAAAAGCTATTGAAATGTTCAATGGCAAAGACCTCGATGGCAGAAATGTCACAGTAAACGAGGCAAGGCCAATGGAGCCAAGAGCCCCAAGAACAGGCGGCGGATACAACCGCGACAGCAGAGGCGGAGGCAACAGAGACCGCTGGTAATTCTGAGCGTAGCGAAGAATTATCCTGAGTTTATCGAAGGATAACCTTAAACAAAAAATCCCCTTAACAGGGGATTTTTTGTTCCGTGTCAAATCATTTAACTATCTGACCGAAACGGGATTCCGGAGTTCCCCGGAA
>CAZKUM010000011.1:0-12102 GCA_964555955.1 uncultured Candidatus Saccharibacteria bacterium
TTTGGTTTTTGTCCGCAAGAAAGGCGAGAAAGAGAGGTTGGGACGCTATAAAATTTTTATGGCAATCGCCGAGCATATTGGCTATGACGCTACCGGTAGGAAGGATCTGCGAAATGATTTGGATAAAATTTATGAGGAGTTTAAAAACAAAAATAATCTTTAAAATATGGACAAACAAGAAATTCAAAAATTAATTGAAGAAGCAATCAAGTACAAAACAGAAACAAATAGTGTTGAGTTCAAAGATGCTCGTGGCGGTTTTCCAAAAAGCACGTGGAAATCAATATCTGCGTTTTCACATAGACCTGGTGGCGGAATTATTGCATTTGGAATAATAGAAGATAAAGAAAAACACGAAATAAAAGTAATGGGAACAGACGCACTCAATAATTTACAAGAAAAAATCGGAGATTTAGTTAATAACGAGATGAGTTTTATTATTAGACCAATTTATCACATATTGGAAATTGAAGGAAAAACAATGTTGGCTGTTTTTATACCAGAATGTCCTGATCAGTTTAAACCCTGTTATTATAAACCAGCTGGTATGCCAAATGGCGCATACTTAAGAGATGGAAATACTAACAGAAAAATGACCGATGACGAGATGAGGAGTTTAATAGATAATTCTAAAAAGTTTAAAAGGCCTCTGCCGCGGGCAACTCTATTTCCTTCTGGAATTTCATAAACTTGAGTTTGAAAAACTTTTCCAGAATCGGTAAAAAACAAAAGATTGTCGTGGGTTGAAGCGCAAAGGAAGTGTTCAACGATATCGTCTCCCATTGTTTTCATTCCCATTATGCCTTTGCCCCCGCGTTTTTGAATTTTATAAGTGGACGGATTAATTCTTTTAATATAGCCGCCAGTTGTTAGGGTAACAATTGTTTCTTCAAGCGGAACCAAATCAATTTCTGTAATTTCGCCCAGTTTTCCTTTTATAACTTTTGTTTTTCTTTTATCTCCAAATTTTTCTTTAATTTCTTGAAACTCTTTTTTAATAATTTCTTTTAATTTTTCAGGGCTTTTTAAAATAGCCATTAATTCTTTAATTTTATTCAAAATTTCTTTAAGCTCGTCTTCAACTTTTTTTCTTTCAAGCCCGGCCAATGTCTGAAGCCTCATTTCCAAAATAGCCACTGCCTGCCTTTCTGAAAGTTTGAATTTTTTTATTAAATTATTCTTTGCATCTTCTTTATCAGCTGATTTTTTTATTGTTTGTATTACAGCATCTATATTTTTTAAGGCAATAACCAAACCTTCTAAAATATGCTTTCTTTCTTCTGCTTTTGCCAGCTCAAACTTTGTGCGCCTTGTTATAACTTCTTTTCTATGTTCAATAAAATAAGAAAGAACATCGGCAATTGAAAGAATTTCTGGCTGTATGCCGTCAACCAAGGCCAGTAAGTTTAAATGAAATGTTTTTTGCAGGTTGGTAAATTTATAAAGCCTGTTCAAAATTCTTTGAGGCTGAAAACCTCTTTTAACATCTATGGCAATTCTCATTCCTTCTCTGTCTGATAAATCTCTTATGTCTCTTATGCCCTCAACCTTTTTTTCTGAAACCAAGTTTGCCATTTCTTCAACTAAGCTGGACTTTAAAACTTGGTAGGGGATTTCTGTAATTACAATTTGCTCTGAGCCGTCTTTTTTTTCTATAACATCTGCTTTGCCTCGCATTAAAATAGCTCCTTTGCCCTGTGAATAAGCAGAAATTATTTCTTTTTGGTCGTAAATAATTCCGCCTGTTGGAAAATCAGGGCCTTGTATAAACTGAAATAAGTCTTCGGTTTCAGCTTTTGGGTGCGCCAATAAATAAATAAGCGCATCTGATAATTCGGTTAAATTGTGGGGAGGAATATTGGTAGCCATTCCAACGGCAATTCCCAAAGAGCCGTTTAAAAGCAGTTGTGGCATTGGCGAAGGCAAAACAGTTGGTTCGCGCCTTGTGCCGTCATAGTTATCGGTAAAATTTACAGTGTCTTTTTCTATATCTTCTAACATTGCCTCGCCAATTTTTGACAGTTTACATTCTGTGTATCGGCTCGCGGCGCTGCCATCTCCATCAATTGAACCAAAATTTCCCTGAGGAGTTATTAAAGGATATCTCATGTTAAAATCTTGCGCCATTCTAACCAAAGTGTCGTAAATAGCCATATCTCCATGAGGATGGTATTTTGCCATAACTTCTCCAACAACCGCGGCGCATTTTCTAAATCTGGCTGAATTGCTTAACCCCAGTTCATTCATCGCATATAAAATTTTTCTGTGAACCGGTTTTAACCCGTCTCTTACTTCGGGAAGCGCGCGAGCAACAATAACCGACATTGCATAATCAATGTATGATTCTTTTAATTCTGTTACAATTTCCCGCTGTTTTATTCTTCCTATATTATTTGGTTTTTCTTCTTTTTCAACCATAATTAATTAAAATTTAACTTGTTGCCCTATTTTTGATAAATTATTTATTGCGCCATTTATCCAAAAATATCCCATTATTAGCCCTAAAATTACAACTATTGCCCAAAGAATAATTTTTTTTCTGTTTTCGGGCAAATTTTGAAGTTTTAATATTAAATCTTTGATTTTAAAATTTTTAAACATTAAAGTATTAAAAATTATTTGAAAATTAAAAATTAGAAATTAAAAATTAAGGTGCAAGTACCACTATTTCCATTCCGTCTTTTGGCAGGGTGCTTGCTTTTACAGTTAATTTATCAACAGGAGCAATAGAGGGTTTACCCATTATTTTTAAAAATTTATTGACGTCGTCTAATTCTGCTTTTATTTTGGGCAGGTCATAGTGCATAGGAATTACAATTTTTGGCTCAATTTGAGAAATTATTTTTTGTGCTTCGGCGGCAGAAATGGTATATTTTCCTCCGACAGGAATCATTAAAATATCAATTGCGCCGATTTTATCAACCTGTTCATCAGTAAGTTGCTTTTGCCCTAAGTCTCCTAAATGGCAAAATTTCATATCTTCAGCCTCAATTGTATATATAGTATTAGATCCTCTTTCTTTTCCTTCAACTGAATCATGAAAAGAATGAATGCCGTAAATAAAAACTCCTTTTACTTCATATTCACCGGGGCCCGAAACTAAAAAAGGAGTTCCCCCGCCTTGACGCGAGGCAGGCTTTACAGCTTTTGTGTTATTATGGTCAGCGTGGTCGTGCGAAGTTAGTAAAATATCAGCAGAAAAATTAGGGACTTTTAGCCCGATTTTTTCGTCAAAAGGATCTATCACAATATCTGCATCATGATTTTTTGAGTTAGAAACCGAAATTTGAAAACAGGATTGCCCTGCCCATGTTATTTTAGCCATAGTTTTTTAATTATTATATATTTTATCATAAACTTTTTTTAAGTTCAACTGTTGCATAAATTATAAAATAGTGTATATTATACATATTAGCAATTAACACTGCTGGGCGGCAGCAGAACCCTTCGACAAGCTCAGGGCAAATCCCTTTGCAATATCAAGGGGGAAAAACAACCGTTATTTTTTATTGAAAAATGTTTAAAAATACAATTAAAAAAACAGAAGCGGTAAATCCTATTTCTGTTGGTTCAACAGTAGAGGGAATAGTTGTGGCAAGAGACAGGTCGTCTCTTTTTATTGATTTAGGCCAATTTGGCACAGGCATAATTTACGGCAGAGAATTTTACGAAGTAAAAGATGTTATTAAAAACTTGCAAATTGGAGATAAAGTTTTTTCTAAAATAGTTGAATTGGAAAATGAAGACGGATATAGAGAACTTTCATTAAGAGACGCCACCAAAGAAAGCAGCTGGAAAAAGCTTAAAGAATTAAAAGAAAGCGGAGAAATAGTAAAAGTTAAAGTTGTTGGGGTAAATAAAGGAGGTCTTTTAACCAACCTAGATGGTATTCCTGCATTTTTACCTGTTTCTCAATTAGCTCCCGAGCATTATCCTCGCGTTATTGATGCTGACAAGCAAAAAATTCTAAAAGAACTGCAAAAATTTATTGGCAAAACTTTAGAAGTAAAGGTTTTAGACCTTTTAGCCGAAGAAAATAAATTGATTTTATCTGAAAAAGCAAAATCAGATGAAAAAATAAAAGAAATATTAAAAGATTATAAAAAAGGCGATGTGATTGATGGAGAAATAACTGGAATTGCAGACTTTGGAGTTTTTATAAAATTTCCCTTCGTCGCTGAGGCTCCTCAGGACTTCGGCTCAAATGAGCCTCAGCCCCAAGATAACAAAAATTCAGGCATTGAAGGTTTAATTCATATTTCAGAGTTAGACTGGCAATTAGTTGAAAATCCAGCAGAAGTTGTAAAAGTGGGCGAGACTATAAAAGCCCAGATAATTGATATTAATAATAATCAAGTTTTTCTTTCATTAAAAAGTTTAAAGAAAAATCCTTGGGAAGAAATTGAAGAAAAATACAAAAAAGGGGATATTATAAATGGAAAAGTGATAAAATTCAGCGCCTTTGGGGCGTTTGTTGATGTTTTGCCTAAAATTAGGGGGCTTTGCCATATTTCTGAATTTGGATCTGCGGCAAAAATGGAAGAATCTTTAAAAATAGGAGAAAGTTATGACTTCCAAGTTTTATTGGTAGAACCGAAAGAGCACAGAATGAGCTTGAAGTTGGCAACTAATAATTAACTTCTAACAACTAACTAATTATAAAAAATCCCGCGCTCGCGGGATTTTTTGTTGCGCAAGCTGAGGTAGTTGACAAACTATTTTTATTATGATAATATATGATTAGTACTTCACAATTTAATATGTGCCTATTTTAGGCCGCTTGTGAAGACATTGTGTCTCCCTTTGCCCTTTGGGCAGGAGTAAAATCATGAGTCAAGCTAAAGAGGCGAAGCTGAATGGCGGGTTGAATGGCCGAAGCGATAACGGCGCGGTCTTAGAGGCTGCGCGGAAACGAATGGCCGTTCAGAAAAAAACTTCTTTGGACTTTCTAAAAGTGAAGCCAAAGGAGGCGTCGGCAAGCAATGTCCGCCTTGATGTCGCTGAAGTGGCGGAGTACATTAACGACATTGCCATTAAGGGCTACGATTGGATTACCGATGTTGCTCGTCCCTTTTTAAGGGGACTAGCTGAACAGGTCAGAGAGATCGGTAGCGAGGTTCTTGATGATGTCTGCGAAGATGGCACTCAACTCAACGTTGAGCGCCGGCAGGACTACGAAACCGGCATTGAATTTTTGCTGGCTTTTGGCCCTGATCAAGATGACATCATCCGTGAAGAACTGGAAATCGTTCCTCTGAGAAAGGGGCTGTTTGAAAAGCTTTGTCGCCGCGTCAACGATGCGGCGCGGGTGGCGCTTTTGGCAGATGACCTGCTCTACGCAGAGACCAAGGATTGCCTAGAGCGTTTACTCCTCGAGTCAAAGTACGGAGATGAGCAAGTCTTTGTGAAAAGCAAAGGCGGGTACATCTGCGCTTTCGGCACAGAGTACGAACTCGTTGAGGGCGTCTTCGGACACTATCACGGCCTCGCTGATGAAAAACTGGCGGAAGCAATTTCTGCCCGTTCCCGCGAGTTGGCAACAATTCACAAGGCTGAAGTCGAAAGACAGAGGCAGGAAGTTTTTGCTGAAAGCGAAGACAACGTGTCTCCCGAAGAGCTCCTGTTTGGCAATGCCGACCAGGTCAACGAGAAGACAGCATTGCTTGCTTGGAATTTTCAGGGGCATCAAAACGCCCTTAAGCTCCGGCGTTACAGGAACAGGCTGTATGTTGTCAGCGCAATCGGAAAACCGAACGATGCTTTGAAAAAGGCTCAGGAAGAGCTTGGCGAGCCGTTCGTTCCACTTGACTTTATCCTTAACACGGATAGAAGACATCTTTGTCGAGGCAGGTTGATCAGCGGTAAGCCGCGATACGATTTTGGCATGGTTCTAAAAGACAAGATCTTTTTCCTCGCATGCTGGATCAGAACTGCTGCTGGCGAGTGCTTGCCAAATCGCCTTCTGCCTGACGACGATACTCGAACAGTGTCTGCTTCCAACGGCAGCAAGCCAACGGGTACGCAGAAAGCTGTTCTTGTTGATGACGACGGCAGAAAGTTCGTAAGCCCGGATGTGTTCTACTTTCGCACCGCCAACGGCGGAGCAGGAACCATTATGGTTAACTTGCCTGAAGGATTCGTTCTTTATCTTAACGAGGTGAAGAACGAACAGCAAGAGGTTATTGCCCCTGCTCGCGAGGTCAAACTGGAAAACCCCGTTACTTTGATGATTCGCCGCGCGATCATCGATGGAAAACCGAAGATTGTTCTGGACAGTTGTGACGACGTTGTAGTTCTCTTTGAACTGCATACCAACGGCATTCCCGGAGTGGAATGGTTGGAAACCGGTAAAAAAGGTTGGGTAGGATTACCCAGTCCTTTGCCAGGAATTCTGTCGTTCCGGTACAAACTCGCTTGTGAATCGAGCGAGATCAAGCCAAATGTTCAGCGTTGAGCTGGCAAAGGCACTAAAGGCGTTGGAGTATTGTTGCTCAAAAAGCAGCAATCTCCAACGCCTCTTTTTTATATAAGTTGAATTATATAAAAAATTATGTTAAATTATATACATATAAAATACGAATAAAAATATAAATAAAAAAATGAAAATTAATCCGCTTTTGAAAAATTTTGTTTTGGTAATTTTATCTCTTCTTGTAATTGGAGGAATTTTTAGCTTGCTTTATATGCCAGCTGAAAAACAAAACACAATATCAATTTCTCAATTAGTAAACGATATTAATCAAAGTAAAGTAGATAAAATTACAGTTTCGGGAGACCAGTTGTCAATTAATTACACTGACAAAACCACAGCTGTTTCTATGAAAGAAACAAACTCCACATTGTCTGATTTATTAATAAGCTTAGGGGTTAATAAAGATAATTTACAAAAAGTTCAAATTGGCGTTGAGGCCCAAAAAGAAAACGTTTGGTCGTGGCTTTTGCCAATTTTAATTTACGGAATTTTACCGCTGGTTGTAATTGGATTTTTTCTTTGGACAATGATGAAGCAGGCAAAGTCGGGGGCGGTGCAGGTTTTTGATTTTACAAAAGCCAGAGCCAGAATTTTTGGAGCCGAAGGACACGGCAAAGAAAGAATTACTTTTAAAGACGTTGCCGGCTTAAAAGAGGCGAAAGAAGAGCTTGTTGAAATTGTTGATTTTTTGAAATTTCCTAAAAAATATTTGCAAATGGGAGCTAAAATTCCAAGAGGAGTTTTGCTTTTGGGGTCTGCTGGCGTTGGAAAAACTTTGCTTGCAAGAGCAGTGGCTGGCGAAGCTAATGTTCCGTTTTTGTCAATTTCTGGCTCTGAATTCGTTGAAATGTTTGTTGGAGTAGGTTCGGCTCGCGTTCGCGATTTATTTAACACTGCAAAAAAATCAGGGCCGTCAATTATTTTTATTGACGAGCTTGACGCTATTGGCAGGCACAGGGGAGCTGGAATTGGAGGAGGGCATGACGAAAGAGAACAAACATTAAACCAAATTTTAGTTGAAATGGATGGATTTGAAAGAGAAACAAATGTTATTGTTATGGCAGCCACCAACAGGGGCGATATTTTAGATCCAGCGCTTTTAAGGCCGGGCCGCTTTGACAGAAAAATAATTTTAGATCCGCCAGATGTGCACGACAGAGAGGCAATTTTAAAAATCCATTCAAAAGAAAAACCTTTGGCTCAAACTGTAGATTTTAAAGAGGTTGCTGAAAGAACGCCAGGTTTTTCTGGAGCTGATTTAGCTAATATAGCAAACGAAGCAGCTTTATTGGCAGCCCGCCAAAACAAAACACAAATTGACCAGATTGAATTTTTAGAAGCAATTGAAAAAGTTTTATTAGGGCCTGAAAGAAGAAGTCATATTTTATCAAAGAAAGAAAAAGAAATTGCGGCTTACCACGAAGCAGGGCATGCTTTAGTTTCTTCTTTTATGGCAGGAACCGAACCGGTTAGAAAAATTTCAATAATTGCCAGAGGAATGGCAGCCGGTTACACTTTGCAGGTTCCTTCAGAAGAAAGAAAAATGCGCACAAAAACGCAGTTTGCAGCCGAGCTTGCAACTTTGCTGGGAGGTTATACGGCAGAAAGAATAAAATTTGGCGAAATGACAACAGGAGCATCTAACGATTTAAGCCGAGCTTCGGATTTGGCTAGAAAACTGGTAAAAGAATTTGGAATGTCTCCTTTAGGCCCAATATCTTTTGGCGAAAAAGAAGAAATGGTGTTTTTAGGCAGAGAAATATCAGAGCAAAGAAATTATTCTGAAGAGGTTGCTTCAAAAATTGATAAAGAGGTTGAAAAAATTATAAGAGACGCAGAAAAACAAGCTCAGACTATTTTGATAAAAAAGAGGGATTTGTTAGACAAAGTTGCAAAAACTTTAGTTGAAAAAGAAACTATAGAAAGAACCGAGTTTGAAAAATTAATAAAAAACAAAAAATAGATTGTTCCTTTAAATAATTAGTGATATAATTGAACTAAGGAAGATGTTTCAAATAAATACATTTTCTCGGTTCAATTATGGCAAGATTTAAAGATAAAGAAAAAGCTTTAGCTCTTAGGAAACAAGAAATGAGCTACAGCCAAATTAAGAGTATTTTGGGTGTTGCCAAAGGCACACTTAGTGCATGGTTGAAGGATTATCCTTTATCAAAAGAAAGAATAAATCAGTTATCATGGAAAAACGAAAAAAGAATTGAAAGATATCGTGAAACAAGAAGACAAACAAAAGAAAAAAGATTAAAGCAGTTTTATCTTGAAGAAAAGCACAAAATTTTTCCGTTAACAGAAAGAGATTTTTTTATCGCTGGACTGTTTCTGTATTGGGGCGAAGGGGCAAAAACAATGTCAAAGGAAGTTTCTGTTTCCAATACAGACCCTTCGATGATTAATTTTTTTATAGACTGGGCTGTTAAACATCTAAAAATATCGAAAGAAAAGCTGTGTATCACTCTACATTTATACAACGATATGGATATTGAGAAAGAAATAAAGTTTTGGTCTGAAAAAATAAATATTCCAAAAAATCAATTTAGTAAGCCGTACATTAAACAAACTAGTTTTAGCTCTATAAATTATAAAAGAGGTTTTGGACATGGAACTTGCAATGCAAGAATCAATGATGCTAGGCTTTCAGAAAAAGTCTTGATGGGAATAAAATCAATATCAGATAGATATTTTAACGAGGTCCTGTAGCTCAGTGGCAGAGCACCGCCCTTATAAGACGGCCGTCGCAGGTTCGATCCCTGCCAGGACCACACAATTGAAAACATAAATAATATGGGCGCTTAGCTCAGCTGGTTAGAGCGCGAAATTGACGTTTTCGAGGTCGGGGGTTCGACTCCCTCAGCGCCCACAAGTTTAATAAAATTAAAAACAAAAAAATTATGAAAAAAATATTTATTATTTTTATAGTTATAATTGTTTTATTAATTATAGGAGGAATTTTGGGATATTTTTATTATGATAAATATGTAAGATATGGTCGCGCTTTGGGTACAAGAGACGTGTCTTTGAGTGATGGTTTTTATTTTGATGAATCAGTAAGCGAAAAAATAATGGGTTTTTCAACAAGCTCTAATGGAAATTTTACTATTTCTATAGATAAATTTTCTTTAGCTGAAACTGCCTCAAGATCTTTAGAATCAAAATCGAAAATATATTCGAGTTTAGTTGAATCAAATGGCGGAAATATTTTTGAAAAAGACTTATCGGGATATAAATCATTTATAATTAAATTTATAAATAATAGTAATTTAATAGCTGTGCAGATAAATGATAAAATTATTCAAGTTATGAATGACGATCGTTCCGGAGAGGAGACAGAGAAGTTTATAAAATGGTTTATAAAATATTGGGCTAAATAATTCTGTAGTGTATATTATGGATATAAAAGTAATTTTTGAAGATGATGATTTATTGGTTATTGATAAGCCAGCAGGGTTGATAGTGTTTCCCGAGGGAAATATAACCGGAGAAAAAACGCTTATAGATTATTTGATAGAACAAAAACCTGAGTTAAAAAGTGTTGGAGAGGCGCCAAGGTATGGAATTGTACATAGGTTAGATAAAGACACTTCGGGCATTTTATTGGTGGCTAAAACAGCAGAATCCTTGATTTTTTTACAAAAACAGTTTATAAATAGAGAGGTAGAAAAGAAATATGTTTGTTTAGTGGAAGGAGTGATAAATGAAGATAAAGGTGAAATTAAAACTTTAATTGCCAGGGCAAAGGGCGACAAAAGAAAACAAAGGGCATATTCAGCAATTAATGCTCCAAAATCAGCAAGAGAGGCAATAACAGAATATAAAGTTTTAGAAAGATATGCCAACCCGCCTTCGCAAGAGCTTCGGCCCGCTTCGCCAAAGCTCCAGCGAGGCGAGCGAGGCAATAAAGTAAATGAATTTACTTTATTGGAAGTGCAAATAAAAACAGGAAGAAAACACCAGATAAGGTGTCATTTTTCTTATTTAAAACATCCGGTTGCTGGAGATAAAATGTACGGCTTTAAAAACTCGCCAATTCCAGAAGGATTAACAAGGCAATTTTTACACGCAGCATATCTTAAAATTAAGTTGCCAAGCGGTCAAGAAAAAGAGTTTGTCTCTGAAATACCTGACGATTTACAAAAAGTTTTGAAAAATTTTAAATAACAAATTTTAAATTTTAATTGAAAAACCTAATTTCTAAATTTTAAAAATTTAATCATTTAGATTTGATTTAAAATTTATAATTTAAAATTAAAAATTATGATTACATTATTAGAAAAATTTAATAAAGCGCAAGAAAAAAAATTGCCAGATTTAAGGCCTGGGGATACAATTAAAGTGCACCAGAAAATTAAAGAAGGCAATAAAGAAAGAATTCAAATTTTTGAAGGCTTAATTATTGCCAAAAAACACGGAAAAGGAATTCCTGCCACAATAACCGTGAGAAAAGTTGTTGAGGGAATTGGAGTGGAAAGAATTTTTCCTATTCATTCTCCTTCTTTGGAAAAAATAGAAGTTGTGAGGAGTGGAAAAGTCAGAAGGTCAAAACTTTATTATTTAAGGACAGCCAAAGGCAAGAAAGCGCGATTGAAGAAAAAAGAATTTGCAGTTGCAATTGCCCCAGAAGAACCGGTAGAAACGCAAGCGGTAGAGGAAACTCCAGTTCAAACTGAAGCAACGGAAAAATAGTATGAAAATAAATACTGGTATACGCTTTCTGTTTGAGGTATAATATAATAATGAAACCGTTAAACAGAATAAAAACCGAATGGTCAAATAACTTAGCTTATGTTATTGGTCTGATAACAACCGATGGAAACTTAAGTTCTGACGGCCGACACATTGATTTTACATCAAAAGATATGCAACTTATTAAGACCTTTAAAAATTGTCTTAATCTAAAAAACAAAATTGGTCTTAAAACTAGCAGTTTTTCTCCCGATAAAAAATATTTCCACGTTCAATTTGGGGATGTAATTTTTTATAAGTGGCTTTTAGAGATAGGTCTTGGTCCGCATAAGAGCAAAACACTTAAAGAGATAAAAATTCCAGATAAATATTTTTTTGATTTTTTAAGGGGGCATTTTGATGGCGACGGATGTTGTTACAGTTATTGGGATAAAAGATGGAATAGCAGTTTTATGTTTTATATAAGCTTTATCTCAGCAAGCAGAGAGCATATTTTGTGGTTAAAAAATAAAATAGAAAAATTAACTAAAATTAAAACAGATATTCGCGCTGAAAAAGGTTTGATGTATGGATTAAGGTTTGCAAAAACAAACTCTAAAGTTATCCTTAGAAAAATATATTATAAAAAAAATTTACCTTGTCTTTTAAGAAAATATAAAAAAGTAAAAAATATTTTAAGAACAGACAGCATAGAAAATTCAAAAATAAGCGGATGTGGTGCAACTGGATAGACACGCATGCTTGAGGTGCATGTGCCGCAAGGCTTGCGGGTTCGACTCCCGCCATCCGCACAGTGGCAATATCGCACTAGGACGATTAGCTCAGTTGGTAGAGCATCTCATTTACACTGAGAGGGTCGCAGGTTCGAGTCCTGCATCGTCCACCCTTCAAATCCAAAATGGATTTTCAGGGTAAACTAAATTATTAGTTTA
>CAZKUM010000011.1:12207-20877 GCA_964555955.1 uncultured Candidatus Saccharibacteria bacterium
GCATAGCGAGCCGTGGTAGCTCAGTGGTAGAGCACTGCTCTGAAAAAGCAGTGGTCGAAGGTTCGATTCCTTTCCGCGGCACATTGAGGTTAGCAAACCGAAGCGCGGGTGTCGTATAGTGGCTATTATGTAACCTTGCCAAGGTTAAGACGGCGGTTCGATTCCGCTCACCCGCTCAAAGATAAAAAGCCCGATTTTAGTCGGGCTTTTTTTATGGTTTTTACTATATTTTTTGGCAAAAATAGGGGTCTTGACAGGTTATGGTGTTTTATGGTGTAGCTATTGACAGGGGAGCTTAAATATGCTAACATAATAGTATATCCCTGAAGAGGGATTTTTAATTAAAACGCTTATATATGAATATAATAAACTACGCAAAAAGGGCTATTTTAGCTGGTCAAACCCCCTTAATTAGCTCTATTATTACAGGATTTATATCTGGAGTCATATTACTGTCACTATTAGTTGCCCAGTCAACAAACGCTGACCTTTCAAACGGCCAGGCGCAAAATTTAATTCCAGTTAAGATTATAAAAAACGGCCATTTGACGATTTGCAAAATAAACAAGTCTTCATACGAAGTTGTCAAAAAGATAAAAATGGTTCTTACCGCTTACTCAAGCACAGAAGACCAAACAGACGACACTCCTCTTATTACTGCTTCAGGCAAAACAGTTGCCGACGGAATTATAGCCAACAATATGTTGCCATTCGGCACTAAGATTAAAATACCTGAATTATTCGGTGATAAAATTTTTATTGTTGAAGACAGAATGCACAGCAGAAAAGGTAAATATCAAGCCGATATTTGGATGCCAGAATATTTACAAGCAAAAAACTTCGGAGCAAAAGTAACAGAAATAGAGGTTTTAGAAAGCTAATTTAAAAAGAAATCTGAAACAAAAAAGCCCCGCCTAGGCGGGGCTTTTTTGTTTTCATTTAAAAAAAATTTAAAAAAATGGGAAGGCAAGGTTTTCCCCGCAATCCCATCGAATAGTCTACATCATCTGTGTAAATGTAGACATTAAAAAGTAGTGCTTGCCGCAACAGCCACAGCCTGCAGCGACGCCCTCTGTCTTGTGGTGTTCCACACGCCCGCATTTTTTGCATTTCCGTATTTGCACTTCTTTTATCCGACCCATCGGTTTGCCACAGCACCATTCTGTAAAAAAAATCATGATGCCTAGGAGTCCTGGACTGGGTACAAAGTAGCTTTTACCAACATTTTCCCACTTTGGATCATGGTCGAGGCACGACCCATGAGAGCACTTACCGTGGGAGTGTTCATGGTCTAGGGTAGTGCAGTTGCGATCAGAGCACATGATACTTTTTCCTTTTAAATGAACAAATCCAACAACAATTGTTCACAGACACCTGCGAACAACAATTGTTTTGTTAATGTTTAGGATTTTTTATTTTATCATTTACGTTTAATAATGTCAATATGCGTGGCATGAACAAAATGCCCGCAACAAATTGCGGATATTTTTAATTGTGCCCGAGGCGGGAACGAATAATTATATTTAACGGATTGTAATTTTTGGGTTTAGCTTCCAGCCGATTTTTGAAGGATAATTTTCTTTTTTATAATGGCGTCTTTTTATTAATTTCCACTGGTCAAAACTTTTCTTTTTTCTATTAAGATATAAAGTAGGATTATTCCCATACATAAATTTAGCTAATTTTTCAGAATCATCAACATAAAAACAAATCGAGTATTGTGGCATCTGCCTATTTTTTAATAATAATTTGTGGACAGATTTTTCTGAAATTTTTAAAATCTTACAAAGATGAGTGTTAAAATCTTTAAGAAATGGAGAAGTTGCAGCCACAAATGAAGATTTAATTTGTGGAGTTTTATTTACTTCGTAAATATAAACCGACCCATCGCCATCAAAGAAGCCTCTTACAAAATCTGGAAAATATTTTTCAGGGACTTTTATCGGCCCTAAATTATAAGTTTTTCTCGGATGAATTCCTAATTTGATTAAATCGTTACATAAAATTTGATTACGAATTTGTATTTGATAACCATTTTTATTCGTTTGCTTTTTGCTGATTTTATGATCGGAATTCATTGCTTTTTTTAACAAATATAGATGTTCTAAGTCAACGGATGTGATATTAAAAGTGTATGGATTATTTTTCCTTTCTTTACTAATAGTTATACATCCGTCAGCAACAAAAAAACCCAAAATATAGGCCATATTATGGGTCCAATTTTTGAAAAAATCCTGATTAACTTTTCTAAGGATTTTTCTATTCATTATGTGCCGGGGGAGGGACTTGCACCCTCAAGGGTTTTCACCCGCAGGATTTTAAGTCCTGTGCGTTTACTATTTCGCCACCTCGGCAAAAATCTGTCAACTTTGAGGCACGGGCGGGAATTGAACCCACGTATAAGGGATTTGCAGTCCCTTGCATTACCACTTTGCTACCGTGCCTAATTTATTGTTATTTTATATTATTTTTCGTCAATTTTCAACCCGCCCAAAATTAATTTTGGGCGAGGCTCGCCCACTTTGTGGGCGGCTTGCTATGATTTTTTTAATTTATTAAGCAATTCTTCAATTCTGCCAGCCTTTGCTATATTTTCGTCTTTTACAAACTTTATTTTTGGAACAGGCCTCATTCTTAAAGTTCTGTTTATTTTATGCTGAACGCTGTAAACCCCTTTTTTTAAGGTTTTTAAAACTTCGTCAAACTTGTTATTTGGTAAAACAGAAATATAAGCTTTTGCCTCAATCAAATTTGCAGAGGCTTCAACGCGAGTTAAGGTAACCAAGGCTTTGTCCGAAAAATCAAAATCTTTAAACAAAATTTTGCTAATTTCGTGTTCCAAAAGCGAATTAACTTTTTTCCCGCGTAGCGGGATCCCGTCTTGCGGGACAATTCTGTTGCTCATAGCTCGCTTTTTCTGCGTTCTTCTATATACGCCTGCAAAATGTCGCCTTTTTCAATTTTAACATTGCCTTCAAACAATATTCCGCACTCGTCTCCCTTTGAAAGTTTTTCTGCCTCTTTTTTGTCGCGTTGCAAGCTTATTATTCTGCCAGCTCCAACTTTTGTTGCATCTCTAATAACATCTAATTTAAGCCCTTTTTTAATTTCTCCTTCGGTAATTTTTCCGCCCACAATTTGGCGGTTTTTTTCTGCAAAAAATAAAACCAATGCTTTAATTTTGCCAATATCTTTGCGCACAACCTCTGCTTCCAAGCTTTTTTCCATACCAAACCTTACCTCCTGAATTAACTCATAAATTATATTGAATGTTTTTATTCTTATTTTATTTCCCTCCTGTTTTCTCATCATTTTTATAACAGTGGGGCTTATTTTTACTCTAAAACCGATAATTTGCGCTTTTGACATTTCAGCTGTTTTTATGTCAGTTTCATTAATGTCGCCAACCTCGCTTTTTAAAATTCTTAAATTAACTTTTTCCATAGGCAAATTTTTTAATACGCCTTCAATTGCCTCTAACGAGCCAAAAACATCGCCTTTTAAAATTATATTAGAGATTTTTTTATTTGGGTCTGTGTCTAAAACTGTGGTGTTAAGAGTTCTTTTGCCCTTTTCTTTTTCTATTTTTTCAATTGCTTCTTCTGCTGTTTTAAAACTTTTAAATTTTTCACCAACGCCGGGCACTTTTTCAAAACCCAAAACAATGGCTGGCTGTGAGGGGAGAGCTTCTTTAATTGATTTTCCCTGAAAGTTTTCTAAATTTTTAATTTTTGCTAATGCCGTATCAGTGGCAATAATATTTTTATTATTTAAAATTCCTTTTTTAACAATTACTGTGGCAATAGGGCCTTTAAAGCTGTCCATGTATGATTCAATAACCAAGCCTTCAACTGGAACATTTATTTCTGATTTTAATTCTTGCATGTCTGTTACCAGCAAGATCATTTCCAACAGTTCGTTTATGCCGGTTTTTTCTTTTGCAGAAACTTCAACCGAAGGTATTTGCCCTCCCATTGATTCAACAAGAATATCTATTTTTGCAAGCTCTCTTTTTATTTTTTCAGGGTCGGCTGTTGGCAGGTCTATTTTATTTAAAACAACAATCATTGGAATTTCAGCTTTTTTTATTGCCATTATTGCTTCTTTAGTTTGAGGTTGCACCGATTGAGCTGAATCAACAACTAAAAGAGCTATGTCGGCAACTTCGGTTCCCCTTGACCTCATAGCAGAAAAAGCCTCGTGGCCTGGAGTATCAATAAAAGTTATTTTGTGTCCATTATGTTCTACCTCATAAGCTCCTATATGCTGGGTAATTCCGCCAGATTCTTTAGAAGTAATTTTAAAATCTTTTATAGCTTCTAAAAGAGATGATTTTCCATGATCAACATGCCCTAAAACGACCGCTACTGGCGGCCTTTTTTCTAATTTTTGCGCTGATTGTTTTACGGATTTTTTAACCATAAAAATTTAATTTAGTTGTTTCCCATTGCTCTTGCTATTGCTTCCTTTTCTTCGCTTGATAACAAATGGTCTGATTTACCGTTTTTTA
This sequence comes from uncultured Candidatus Saccharibacteria bacterium, assembly GCA_964555955.1. Taxonomy (GTDB): domain Bacteria; phylum Patescibacteriota; class Minisyncoccia; order Minisyncoccales; family Staskawiczbacteraceae; genus JBBTQL01. The sequence continues at coordinate 16,718 of CAZKUM010000011.1, forward strand.
TTTGTTTTGTATAAACTCTGTTGCCCTCTTTAATAAAAAGGCTAGAAAGCACAAAACCGTTATTTTGGTTGTCTAACAAAGCTATAATAAAGCTTTGATTTCCCCCCATTTCTGAAAACGGATTAAACCTTACAACGCCTAATTTCTGAAAATTTTTTTCAGAGGCGTTTTCTATTTTTTGTATTCTACTGAAAATATCTTTTAATTCTAAATCCTGTTTTTTTATTTTTTCAATCTGTTTGAATAAGACGTCTTTTAAATCTTTTATATTGCCTTTTTCTAATAGTATGTCAATTTTTTTATTTGCTTTAAAAGCATACCAAAACAAAAAAGCGTTTATTGCAATTAAAACCAAAAATAAGCTTCCAGATACTAAAAAAATAATCGCTTGTAAAGCCATATAATTTATATTAGAACAAATTTGACAAAACTTCAACTCTTATTTTAAAATACTCCAAATGGCAGGGTCTTCGTCGCCCAGCACCCAAACAGAAAAGCCCCTAAAATTATTTTTTTTCATAACATCAAGCTTTAACTGAAAAGAGTTTTTATCTTCAAACCAAAGCAGATATTTTTGCGTTTGGTATGCGTAAGTGAGCCACGAAGTGCCCAAAGCCCAGTCAAACCCTAAACTATGCCTTGTTGAGGCCCTAATATTCATTATTCTTTGAAAACTTCCGCCAGACCTTATTCTTACATAAGGGTCTGTTGTCCAGCCCCAGTAATAAACAGGAATTCCCATTGATAATTTTTCTGCCGGAATTTTATCTTTTACGTAGTCAAGCACAGATTCTACAAAGGGTATAGAGGCAACAGGCCCAAGCGATTTTGAATCGTCATAGGTCATTAAGCTTATAAAATCTGCGGCGTCTGCAATTCTTTTATAATCAAATGCGCCAGACCAGTTTAAAAAGGCATCGGTGTTTTCGTAGTCAACAGTTCTTGAAACAGCGGCAATGCTTAAAATTAAATTGTTTTTGTGCAGTTCTTTGGCTGTTTTTTCAACAAGCTGGCTATATAAATCTTTATCTTTATAATTTATATTTTCAAAGTCAAATTGCCAGCCCACAAATTTTTTATCTTTTGCTTCTTTTACTAAAAATTGCACAAATTTATCTTGCGCTGAGGGTGAAACTAATAAATCGTGCATTATTTTTTGGCTAAAACCGCCGTTTGCAACCAGAGGCATTACCTTTAGCTTGTAGTCTAAAACCACTTTTTGCAGTTTTTTGCTTAATCCGCCTACAACTTTTAAGCTGGCAGTTACTCCATAAACCTGCGGGGCTAAAATATCAATATTTTTAGCATTTTTTTTAATGCTGGCAATGCCTGTTGTCTCTTTTGCCGGTGATAAATAAAATATTTTTTCAAAATTAACAGTATCGGCAAGGCCAAAAATTGGAAACGCCAGAAGCGCAAATAAACAAAAAAATATTAAAAAATATTTTCGCATATTTTATGCAGGCATTATTGAGTTCGCAAGAAAAATTAGTTGTAGTTTTTGGATTTTCGTCTTTCATGGGCAGTTTTTCCCCTCCATTAACTAACTTTCCTTTGCAAGAATAACATTCTATGGGTTCTGTGCCTCTTATTACAGAACACACCCTATAATAACATGAAGTATTGCTTCCGCAGCCTAATTCTTGCCAGGTCCACTGTTGCGCCGATTGATTTTGATTTTGTTGCTGCTGTTGGTTTTGCGTTAAGTTGCGCACGGATGTTGCGTTAATTGTAAAAGAGCCGTTTTGGTTTACAGACCCTTGCACATCAATAATATCCCCTGTTTTAAATTGAGATATGTTGCTGTTAGGAATAAATTCTGTGGATGGCGTAATATTTATTATCCAATCGCCGCTCAAGCTTTTAACAGTGAGTGAATCAGAACCAACTGAAACAATAGTTCCTTTCAAAAGCGTTTCTCCATTAGAGCTGATTTTAACATCTGTTGATTTTGGATAAAGATAATTAATTGCTACTAAAACCGAAGCAAAAATAACGCCCAATATTATTATGGCTATCCCCATAATAATTAAATATTTTTTTATATTCATATTATTTAAATAACTTTTTTTACAAAGCTTGACCTTTATTTTTCGATAAGTCTCTCCTTCGCGGCTCGCTTTGGCGGACTGTGTCCGCCGTAGCTCGCCGCTTAGGCGAGCGAAGGCGGAGAGGGTGGGATTTGAACCCACGAGCCCCCGAAGGGGCGCGGGTTAGCAACCCGCTCCTTTAAACCACTCAGGCACCTCTCCCTAACTGGCTTTTATTTTACCTTTTAAAACTGCCAAAGTCAATTTGAAAAAAAATTATTTTTATGATATAAATTATTATTGGAGGAGTCGCATATCCCGCGTAGCGGGACCCCGCTTCGCGGGGGCGGCTTAAAATATGTTTTCAATATATATTTTAAAAAGTTTAAAAAATGGGCGTTATTATGTAGGTCAGACAGAAAATATGGGTGAAAGAATTAAAAAACATAATTCCGGCCAAGTAAAATCAACAAAACCCTTTTTGCCGTGGCAAATAGTATATTCAGAACAATGTCCGACAAGAAGCGATGCTAGAAAGAGGGAGAATGAAATAAAAAAATATAAAGGCGGAATAAAATTTAAAAGATTATTAGGTCTTTGGAAAGAATAAAATTTGGAGGAGTCGCATAGCGGCTATTGCACCACTCTTGAAAAGTGGAACCCCTCACGGGGTTCGTGGGTTCGAGTCCCACCTCCTCCGCCAATGAAATCCGAACTCAAAATGCCTCATAAGTTGCAGCATTTTTGGTTATAACTTTTCTAACGGAAAATGGGATGTTAGAACCAGAAATAATAATGAAACGCAGAGTGGGATGAAAAAATAAGAAATAGCATTAAGTCTTTACTAAATTATAAAAATATGGTATAAATAATCAGGTCTAACTTTGACGCACCTTAACAACTAACCACAAAGGAGATAACTATGTTTATAACGATTGAAGGTTCAAATGGCGTTGGTAAAACGACCATTGTTGCCGCTTTAGTAGAAAAATTGACTTCATTGGACTTTGATATATTTTTAACAAAAGAGCCCACAAAATCCACGCTTGGACAGTTTCTAAAAACTGGCGAAGAAATTTATCGTGGCGAATGCCTTGCGTGTATTGCTGCCGCTGACAGGTATTATCACATTGAAAAAGAGATACTGCCAGCGTTACAATCTGAAAAGTTAGTCATTTCTGACAGATATGTTGAGTCATCTTTGGTTTTACAACGATTTGATGGCTGCACACTTGATTTCATTTGGCAATTGCACTCACAGATTATAATTCCAGATTTAAGCATTATTGCTATGGCAAAACCAGAAATCATCAAGCAACGCTTATCTGGAAGGGGCGGTAGTTTAAGCCGCTTTGAGAGAGACGAATCGAGAGAAAAAGAACTGCTTTTTTACAAAGAGGCAGCAGAGTTTCTTTCTCAACACGGTTTCAATGTTCTTGTTGTTGAAAACGAGCAGGACTCTATTGATGGAGTTGTTGATTTGATTATTAACGCCATCCAAAACCTTTCACAAAAAGATAAAGGAGATTAGCTATGAAACGACCCATAATTGTAGCTGACAAGGCTTCGTCCTGTTATTTCAGGACTTCTGTTGAGCCTCCGCACCGTAAGGCTCTAATTCAAATCACAGAACGGTGTAATTTGCACTGTTTGCATTGCTTCATAAACGCAAGCGAGTATGGTGAAGAAATGCCGCTTAATTTAATCAGCGAAATTGTTATTCCTCGCTTGAAAGAATGTCGGGTAATAAGCGTAACTTTGACTGGCGGCGAACCATTTCGCCATTCCAAGATAGTTGAAATTGCTGCCCTCTTTGCAAATGCTGACTTTTCGGTCAGCATTTGCACGAATGCAACTTGCATCAAAAAGAGCGATATTCAACTATTGGCTGAAATCGGCAATATCCGCCTAAACGCCAGTTTGGACGGATTTTCTGCCGAAAGCCACGGAAAGTTTCGTGGTAATAAGGAATGTTTTGCCAAAGCAGTTGCTACAATGCAAATGCTCAGCGAATACAAAATGCTTCACGGCTTACTTGTTACGCCAAACAGCTTGGCACAGGTTGAAGAGTATTCCCAGCTTTGTGCTTTTGCGGCTGAAAACGGAGCTTCGTATGTTCTTATGAACCCT
>CAZKUM010000011.1:20887-21429 GCA_964555955.1 uncultured Candidatus Saccharibacteria bacterium
TCTTCAATGGGGAGAGGCACGGTTTCCGTTTACCGCTTTGCAACAGATAACGAAACTATGCGGGTTATTCGTGAGGAAGTTTCAAGGCTTTCTGACAAAATTCAGTTAGCACTCGTAAGATTTCCTAACGATGAAAAACTCCCCTTGTCAACTTGTGAAGCTGGTAATATAGTTTATGTCTTCACCAAAGGCGAATTAGCTATTTGTCCATATCTTGTCTTTGCGGCAAGAACCAAGCAAAGCGTTCACGACCCCCAAGAGTTCATTGTTGGTAACATTTTCACCGATAAAGACATTGCCCAAAAACTTGATGATTACAGTCTAAAAGAGCGTTATCAATTGGGTTGTAATCCAAGTTGCAAGGCGTGTCATCTGAACTCCATTTGTGGAAAAGGATGCCCTGCGGCAGTGGTGGCTTCGGGAAAACGAATTGAATTAGTGGATGCTCAAATGTGTCCCATTGTTGAACCGTAAATTTGTCCCCCAGAACCGTGTCAAATCATTTAACTATCTGACCGAAACGGGATTCCGGAGTTCCCCGG
>CAZKUM010000012.1:0-16953 GCA_964555955.1 uncultured Candidatus Saccharibacteria bacterium
CAATTACTGAAATGAAGATCAAAGAAGACTTAGCTACCTTTGCAGGAGCTACAGCTGTTATAAACAGCGCTACCTTGCAAGATGGCACCACAGTATTGGGAACTGCTACTCCGTTTTCGACAAAAATTACTACTGCTAACGATACAGCTTACTTCACTGGTCTTTCAATTGCTGTTCCAGCAAACACATCAAAATATGTTGATGTTTACTTGAACTTGTCTGAACCATCAGCTACAGCAAGCACAGACTATTTGAACGTTGCTGTAATCTTAGACTACGCCAAGTACATGAACAGCCAGGGAACAGTTAAGTACATGAACAGCGCTGGAAACGGCAGCACAGATTCAACACTTAACGCCTTGAACAAAGCTGGAAACGTACAGGTTGTTTACCACTCTGTTCCAACATTTACTGTTGGTACCTTAGCAAGCACTACTGTGGCTACAGGTTCTCAAGCAGAACTTTACAAGTTCACAGTTGCAGCTGACGCCAAGGGTCCAGTTTCGTGGAAACAATTGGGCTTCCCAATTACAGTTTCAAACGGTTCTGCCGCAGGCACTGCTCGCGTAAGCAACTTTAAGTTCTTCCGCGGTTCAACAGATATTACTTCATCTGTTAACATAATGAATGCCGCCGGAGCCGATATTACTGGCAGTACATCTATTGCTTATACAGCTACAAACACTGTCTATATAAGGTGGAAAACAACTACTGAGGAAGTTATCCCAGCAGGTTCGTCTTACACCTATTCAATTAAGGCAACTGCTACTGGCTTCAGCAAAGCAGCAGGAGGAGCCGCAGACAGCGTATCAATGTACTTAGGTTCAGATTCAGCTACAACAAACTATGCCGGCACAGTACAGCACTACATTTACACCAGCACTACCGCCGCTAACCTTGTTGAATTAAGCGCTTCTGGTACAGCAGGTAATGCTATTACCAGTAATGTAATCTGGTCTGATATGGCAGCCACAGGAGTTGACGCAACTACTGCAGCTGTTGGTCACGACGCTACATCTACTGCATCTTCAGCAGACTGGAACAACGGATATTTGGTTCAGAACTTGCCTCTTGATGTAAGAGCTGTAATAACTCAGTAATTATAGTAATTGGCCTTCACCTTTCTTGTGAAAAGGTAGCGAAGGATAAAACAAAAAACCGCCGAAAGGCGGTTTTTTGTTTTAGATAATTAATAGGGCAATGTTTTTAAAAAAGCATCAACCTCGTCTTTAGCGCCAGGCATCAGTTGCAAAAAAATCGCTGCCTGTTTTCTTGATTTTTTATATTCTCCTAATTGAGCATAAGTAAACGCCAAAGAAGAGTGATATTGCGCCACATTAGTATTTATTTTTATAAGTTTTTCATAAGTTGCGGCAAGATTTTTATAATCTTCTATGCCAGCATAAGCATTTACTAATTGCAAAAGAGCTACCGCAGTATCAGTATAATAACGATTATCTTCTGCCATTTTCATATTATTAACGTAGCTTTGGTCTTTAAGATATATTTGAGAGAGGGCAAGTGTAAAATAGCACTCTCCTAAACTTTTATCTAATGCAATGCATTTTTCTGCTGCTGCTTTCATGTTTTGATAGTTTCCCTTTACCATTTCTATTTTTGCCTGTTCTTGCGCTATTTCTTGATGGTTAGGAGCTAATTCAGTTGCTTTATCAAGATAAGACTGCGCTTGTGAAAGCAGTTCATCTTTTTTAACTTGGTCTCTCTCTGAACTTGCCATTACTGTTGAAAAAGCTCCAAGAAAAATCCATGACCTTGTATAAAGAGGCTGGGTTTTTACAGCTTCTTTTAAAAGCTGTATGCCTTTGTCAGCGTAAATTGCAGAGTTTTCTGGATTATTTTCGGCGCATTTTTTTATAAAGCTTACATATTGCACTCTTAAATAAGAATCCAAAAAACTGCGCTGCTGCATTATTTTATCCATTTGCTTGAAAGCAGAGGCGCACCTTTTATTGTTTACAAAAGATTCTGCTATATTTTTTTGTATATTGATAAAGAATGGTTTTATATTGTTTTGCCAAAGAAATAATAATAAAACGCAAAACAAAATTATTGTTATTGCCCGCCTTTTTGGATTATTAAATGCCCGGCTATTTTGTTTTTTAATTTGGCTGTTTTCAGCCGTTTGATTGTTATTTATTAAATGCAGAGAATACGCAATAAGTAAAAAGAAAACTATATAACTTGAAAAAGTGTCAAAAGTAAAAAAAAGATCTGCAAAATAAGCTATTAGCGCTGCTTGTATTCCGTGCATCATTATTTGCGTGTTTTTGTCTTCTTCTTTGCTTTTGCTTTTTTGTAGTTGCCAAAATAAAGCAATAAAAATTGACAAATATATTATTGCAGCCGGTATTCCTTCGGTCACAGCTGTTTCTAATAGTAAATTATGCGCTCTATCCCACCATCCGCCCCATGCTTTAGAAATAAAAGGAAGAGAGGGGTCATAGTATTTGTCAAAGCCAATTGAAAAATTTTCTGGCCCAAAACCTAATATAGGCCTTTCTTTTATTGACTTTAAACCAACTTGCCACGCAGAAAATCGCGGGTCGTTTAATGCAGATTGAATTGAAAGCCGGGACAGCACTCCCTGCACTTTTTTATTTTTTTCAAGATTTTTAAAAAATTCAGATCGCTTATCTCCGTAATTTACATAAAAAACTCCATAGATTGCCGCAATCAGAAGAGTTAAGGCTAAAATTTTTGATAAAACAAGCAGCCGTTTTTTTTCTGCAGAAACAAATTTAAAGGAATAAAAAAAGAAAAAATAAAGAAAACCGGCTAACAATCCAATGTAAGCCGCCCGGCTTCCGGTGAGCAAAATAACATATAAAAATAAAACAATATAAAAAATATAAAAAATTTTTGTACGGATATTTTCATCTTTTGCAATTAAAGATATTGCTATAAAAACTAAAAGTAATAAGTATGTTGCTAAAAATATCGGTCCTCCTATTACAGAGGGCGGGCGGCCTTCAAAAGGAATAAATATGCTTTTTAACAACCCGTAAGCCTGGAAAATCGCTATTAAAGATACTAAAACGCCAGTAAAAAGCGATAATTTCCATGCTTTTTGCCAGTCATCCTTTTTAAACACAAGAAAAGCAGTTACTGAAAAAATAATATAGAATATAAAATTTATAGTTCCGCCACCACGGTTAGGAGACCCTAAAAAACTAAAAAGAGGGTCTGCAGAAAAAATTGAAGATAAAAATAAAAGAACGGCAAGACCTGCTAAAAGCCATAAAATAATATTTTTTTTAAAGTTAAGATTTTTTATAAGCTCTGAAAAATTGCGGCCATTCTTGTAATATAAGTTATAAAAAAACAAAAATAGGACTACAGAAAAAATGCTTCTAAAAATAATTGTTTTTGCCCAGTCAGGAGGAAATAACCATGGAGTTATAGCTAAAACAGGCAAAGTTAATATAGTAAAAAGGCCAATTTTGCAGATCCATTCAATATTTTTAAAGTTCATTTTGTTATTGATTTCCATAATTTTTTATGTTAAATATATATTAACTCATAATACATATAATATTATGAAAAAGATAGTAATAACATCAGGCTATTTTAATCCTCCTCACATTGGCCACATTAATTTATTTCGCGAAGCTAAAAATATCGGCGATTTTTTAGTTGTTATTGTGAATAATGATGAGCAGGTAAAAATTAAAGGAAGCGTGCCTTTTATGCCCGAAAACGAAAGAGTTGAAGTGGTAAAAGCAATAAAATATGTGGACGATGTTTTTCTATCTGTTGATAAAGACAGGTCGGTTAAAGAGAGCCTAAAGCAAATTGCTAAAACACTTAAAGGAGAATTATTTTTTGCTAATGGCGGAGATAGAAATACAAGCAACATTCCCGAAGCAGAGGTTTGCAAAGAATTTAAAATAAAAATGATTGACAGTGTCGGAGGAGATAAAATTCAAAGTTCTTCGTGGCTTTTGGGTAAAGTTAAAAATAACAAGCTTTGATACCTTTTGACCCTTATTGACACCTCGTTTTTAAAGGATTAATATTAAGTAAAATTATGAGCAAAGAAATTAATCCAGGAGAAATATATACTCCAAAAGAAGCCCGAGATTTTTTGAAAGTTTCAGAAAGCACAATGAAACGAATGATTAAAAAGGGCATTGTTAAGGCTTATAAAGTTTCTGGTCAGTATAGAATTTGGGGTGATGAAATTTTAAGCCTTATTTCTCCAAAGTTTGAAAGAAAATTTTATAAAGCTTATAAAAACATAGAAAAAAAAGCAAAAGAGACTATCAAAAAATGGTAATCTTTTTTTAAAATAAAATGATAACAAAATCGCGCTGGTTTTTTCCTTTTTTAATATTATTGTCTGTGGGTATTTTAGCAGTTATTTTTTCTTCGCAAAACCTGTCAGATGATGTTGGAAAAAATATTATAGCTGGGGATGTTGCATGGATGCTTACCGCAACTGCGCTTGTTTTATTAATGACACCTGGTTTATCTTTTTTTTATGGAGGAATGGTCCAGAAAAAAAATGTTATTTCTATAATGCTGCAAAGCTTTATAGCTATGGGAATCATTAGTATTTTGTGGGTGGTAGTTGGTTTTAGTTTGGCTTTTGGAAACAGCATTTACGGATTTATAGGAAATCCTTTTACATATTTTATGTTTAACGGAGTGGGAAGCTCTCCTAACCCAAATTTTGCAGCAACAATACCGTTTTTATTATTTGCTTTGTTTCAGTTGAAATTTGCAATTATAACTCCGGCCTTAATAACAGGATCTTTTGCAGAAAGGGTTCGTTTTTCCAGTTATATTCTTTTTATTCTGCTTTTTTCTATTTTTATTTATGCGCCCATTGCACATTGGACTTGGCACCCAGACGGCTTTTTGAGAAAACTAGGAATATTAGATTTTGCCGGCGGCACAGTGGTGCATATGTCGGCAGGATTAGCTGCTTTGGCAGGAGCCTTGGTTTTAGGAAGAAGAAAATTGCATAAAAATAATAAATCCCATGCTCCAGCTAATATTCCTTTTGTATTGTTGGGAACAGGAATGTTGTGGTTTGGATGGTTTGGATTTAACGCAGGTTCAGCTCTTGCGGCTTCAGGTTTAGCAGTTCATGCTTTTGCCACTACTAATATGGCTTCAGCTTCAGCAATGCTTGGCTGGATTGCAGTTGATGGTTTAAGAGGAAAAAAACCATCAGCCTTAGGGGCATGCGTTGGAGCTGTGGTTGGTTTAGTTGCAATTACACCCGCCGCAGGTTATGTTAGTATTGGCGCAAGTATTTTAATAGGCATAATAGCCAGTATTGCAAGTAACTGCGTTGCTCACTGGAGGTCTAAGTCAACAATTGATGACACTTTGGATGTTTTTCCCTGCCACGGAGTAGGGGGAATGGTAGGAATGCTATTAACTGGAATTTTTGCTTCTAAAATTGGATTGCTTTATGGGCATACAGAATTATTTTTTTCACACTTATTGGGTTTGGCAATAGTAACCGTTTACGCTTTTTTTGGGTCTTATTTTCTTTTAAAAATAACAGATAAAATTATTCCTCTCCGCGTTCCGGAAGCAGCAGAAGAAATAGGGCTTGATTTGGCCCAACACGGCGAAACAATAATTAATTAAAAAAATGATTTTTGAAAATAAAAAAATATTAATAACAGGAGGAGCCGGATCGGTTGGCACAGCCTTAATAAAAGAAATATTAAAACATAACGTTAATACGGTTCGCGTTTTTGATATATCAGAAAATGAAATATACAAACTAAAAAATAATTTTATTGGAGAAGAAAGATTGCGATATTTAATTGGCGACGTAAGAGATTTAAATAGGCTGAAACTTGCAATGGAGGGAATTGATATTGTTATTCATTTAGCTGCAATGAAGCACGTGTATGCCTGCGAGTACAATCCTTTTGAGGCGGTTAAAACCAACATAAAAGGCCTGCAGAATATTATAGATTGCGCCAGAAATGAAAATGTTGAGAAAGTGATTTTTACCAGCACAGACAAGGCAGCTCAGCCACAAAGCGTAATGGGCATGACCAAACTTTTAGGGGAAAAACTTATTTCTTCTGCAAATTATTATAAAGGAGACAAAAAAACATTATTTGCTTCGGTTCGTTTTGGAAATGTGATAGGCTCTAACGGGTCTGTTATGCCGCTTTTTAAAAAACAGATTGCAAACAACGAGCCCCTTAGAATTACCGATATGGAAATGACCCGTTTTGTGATTACAATGGATAAAGCGGTTGATTTAATTTATCAGGCCATAACATATATGAAAGGAGGAGAAACTTTTGTTTGGAAAATGAAAACATTAAAAATAACTGATTTGGCAAGCGCAATGATAGATAAATATGCAAATGGCAAAGAAGTAAAAATAATTATTACAGGAAAAACAGAGGGTGAAAAATTACACGAAGAAATAATGTCATCAGAAGAACTTTCCCGTTCAATAGAAATGGATAATCTGTATATAATTTTTCCAATGATTGACTATGCAAATTCCAAAAAGAATTATCAAAATGAAAAGCCCATTGAAAATCCGATTATTGCTTCAAATATGGGTTTTCATATGCCAAAAGAAGAAATAAATAATTTATTAGAAACAGAAATAGGATTATGACAAACGTTTTATTAATTGATCCTCCATTTCCAGAAAGGCCTTGGGATATAAACTGGTTAACCCAGTTTCCTCCCAAGGGCTTAATGTATATAGCATCTTATCTTAGAAAAGCCGGAGTAGATGTAGATGTTTTAGATACAAAACAAATGCAATACGAAAGGCCTTCGCTACTTTCGCGGTCAATAAGCGAAATACAACAGTATGTAAAATATTATGTAAAAGATAAAAATCCGCAGGTAATTGGAATAACATCAACAACAATATCATATATTCCTGCTACAAAAATAGCTAAAGCCGCAAAGGAAGTAGCTCCAGAGGCAAAAGTAGTTATTGGAGGGGTGCATGTTACATTTATGGCGCATGAAACTTTAACTGAATGCCCATGGATAGATATAGTTGTGAGAGGAGAGGGCGAACGCCCTCTTTTTGAGCTTTCGCAGGGCAAACCTCTTTCGCAAATACAGGGCATCAGTTACAGAGAAAATGGGGAAATTATTGATAACCCAATGGGTCCATTATTAGATCCTGCAGAAATTCCAATACCGGCATACGATATGCTTGATATGAGAAAATATGCTTACGTTGTTTTAATGTGTACTCGCGGATGCCCGCATAATTGCACTTTTTGCGAGTTGCCCTCTGTTCACGGAAGAGGCATACGATGCCGCCCGGCAGATAAAATAGAGCAGGAACTTGAGCTTGCCCTTTCGTTAAACCCAAAGCTTGAAATAAGGTACGAAGATGAATTTATGGGGCTGTTTCCTGAACGCACAAAACAAGTTTTAGAATTGATAAAAAGTAAAAATGTAGGCCAGTTTCGCGCAGCTACAAGGCCAGACGGCATAACTGACGAAATTCTTGTTAAATTAAAAGAAGCTGGATGCACCAATCTTTACATAGGCATGGAATCTGGATCAGATGAAGTTCTTAAATTTAACAAACGCGCCGTTACTGTAAATAAAATTTTAGAAATTGCTGAAATGTTTTTAAGGAATGAAATGCTTTTTCACGCAGGTTTTATTTTGGGGCTTCCCGGAGAAACAAAACAAACATTAGAACAAACGCTTGATATTGCTTTAAAATGCTGTGATGCCACATTTACAACAGTAAAGAAAAATTTTAAAGAGCTTCTTACAATGATGCCGTTTAAATTAATTGTAGAGAATTCAAGGGCAGAGTTTAATTTATTGGCTCCAAACCCTGGAACAGAAATATTTCAAAATCCTGAAAAATTTAGATATAAAATATTCCATAAAAATTGGGAGCTTTATGATTGTAATACTTCAGTTGGCGAGCCTTATGATGTTTCAGCTCTTGAAATTGAAGAATTTAAAAAGAAAGCTTTTAAAGCTGTTCAAGATAAAATGCAACAATATGATTTGCCTGTAAATTGGTGGGATTATGGATACAAAGGTTAAAAAAATATTAATCACAGGAGGAGCCGGATTTATGGGCCGCTGGGCTGCCAAAAATTTGCTTTCAAAAGGGCATAAGATTTGGATTTTAGACAATCTTTCTAATGGATGTGAAGATAATATTGAAGAATTTAAAAATCAGCTTGAAGATTTTATAATAGGAGATATTAAGGATAAAGAATTAATTTCAGAGCTTTTTGAAAAAAAATTTGATATATGTGTTCATTTTGCCGCAGCAATAAATGTTCAAGAAAGCATTGATAATCCAGAGAAAAATTTTGACGATAATTGCTTAGGAACTTTTAATATTTTACAAAATTGTAAAAAGCATAATACAAAATTAGTTTTTGCAAGTTCTGCCTTAGTTTATAAAACAGTTGGTCTTGGAGAAAAAATAACAGAGCAGCACCCTCTTTTAGCATCGTGCCCTTACGCGGCAAACAAAATAAACGGCGAAAATATTATAATGTCTTATTTTAAAACATATAATTTGCCTGTTGTTATTTTAAGGCCGTTTAGCATTTATGGTCCTTTTCAGAGAAGCGATTCTGAAGGCGGAGTAATGAGTATATTTATTAATAAAAAACTCAAAAACGAACCATTGGAAGTTTTTGGAGATGGAAATCAGGGAAGGGATTTTTTCTACATAGAAGATTGCGCTGAATTTATTGCAAAGGCTTGTTTTTGTGAAAAAGCAGTAGGACAGGTTTTTAATGCGGGTTTTGGCGAAGAGATAAAAATAAAGGATTTGGCTGAAAAAATAGCAGGCGATAAAGCAAGTATAAAATTTATTGAGCACCATCATCAGCACGCTGAAATAGCAAATATGTGCGCAGATTCAAGTAAAGCAGAAAGAATTTTAAATTGGAAACCAACAATAAGTTTAGAGCAGGGAATAATTAAAACAACACAATGGCTAAAATCAAAGTAATACCATATGGGCATCAATGGGTGGATAATAAAGATATTAAAGAAGTAATTAAGGTATTAAAAAGCGATTGGTTGACACAGGGCCCTAAAATTGAGGAATTTGAAAAAGCGGTTGCTAAATATTGCAAAGCAAAATATGGCGTTGTATTTTCTTCTGGCACAGCCGCGCTTCATTCAGCTTATAGTGTAGCAGGTATAAAAGAAGGAGATGAAGTTATTACTACGCCTTTAACTTTTGCCGCAACCTCTAATATGCTCTATTTTTGCGGCGCGAAGCCGGTTTTTGTTGATATTGAGAGAGACACTCTTAATATCAATCCTGAGCTTATCGAAGGATTGATAAATCGCAGGACTAAAGCAATAGTTTCAGTTGATTTTGCCGGGCATCCGTGTGATTACAATAAAATTTTAAAAATTGCCAAAGAAAAAAATATTTTATTAATTGAAGATGCGTCTCATGCTTTGGGAGCTGAATATAAAGGCAGAAAAATTGGCAGTTTTGCTGATATGACAATTTTAAGCTTTCATCCTGTAAAGCACATTACAACCGGAGAAGGCGGAATGGCGCTGACTAATAATAAAAACTTTTATGAAAAGCTTAAAACTTTTAGGAATCATGGAATGATAAAAAAACCGGAAAACGGGGGTTGGTGTTACAAAATAGAAGAGCCATCTTTTAATTATAGAATTACAGACATTCAGTGCGCTTTGGGAATAAGCCAGCTTAAAAAAATAGATAAGTTTTTAAAAAGAAGAAGAGAAATTGCATTAAAGTATTATAAAGCTTTTAAAGACGTAAAAGAGATTATTATTCCTACAGAAAAAGATTATGCAGTTTCAGCCTGGCACATATATCCTGTTCAAGTTAAAAAATCTAGCAGGAGAAAAATTTTTGAACAGCTAAAAAAACAGGGAATTGGAGTTCAGGTTCACTATATTCCGCTTCATATACAGCCGTTTTATAAAAATAAATTTAAATATAAAGAGGGAGATTTTCCAGTGGCAGAAACCTATTATAAAGGAGCAATAACCCTGCCTTTGTTTCCTAAAATGACTGATAAAGACGTTAAATATGTTATTGATTCAGTTAAAAAAATATTAGCAAAAGCATGAATATAAAAAATAACATTTTTATTTTAATTGGAATTTTAGTGATAATTATTGCGGCAGGCTCGTTAATATTTTTTAATAATTATAAGCAGCCCCTTGCCATAAAAGAAGCGGAAGTTTTAAATGAAAGCAACCTGCCTGTCGCTAGGCAGGTAAAAAAGGAGGTAGTTTTGAAAATAAATGATGGAGAAAAAGAGTCGCAGATTATGAATGCAGAATTTTTTGAAGGAATGACCGCCTTTGATTTATTAAAAGAAAAATCAAAAGAATTAGGGTTTAATTTAAAAATTAAAAATTATGATATTGGAGTTATGATTGAATCTATTTACGATAAAAAAAACGGGCAAAACGGTAAATATTGGTTATATTATGTAAATAACGAAATGCCTCAAATTGCAGCTGATAAAAAAGAATTAAAGCCAGGAGACCAAGTAGAATTTAAATTTTCAAAGTCGTCATTCTAATATAATATTAAAATTAAAAATTTATTATTAAAAAAAAATAAAAAATATGGAAATTTCAAAGAAAGGAAAAAATATAGAGTTTTTAGTAGCTTTGCTTTTTGTTTTAATGGCAGCAGGTTTGAGGCTTTTACCTCATGCCCCAAACTTTACTCCAATTGCCGCTATAGCGCTTTTTGGATCAGTTTATTTTTCAAAAAAAATAGCTGTTATTCTGCCTTTAGCCGCTATGTTTATTTCAGATATATTTATCGGTTTTTATGAGCCCAATGTTATGATTGCTGTTTATGGGAGTTTTGTTTTGTGCGCAATAATTGGTTTTTGGCTTAAAAATCATAAAAAGTGGCAAAATATTTTAGGCAGTTCTATTTTAGCCAGCTTAATTTTCTTTTTTGCCACCAATTTTGCTGTTTTTGCTTTTACCCCATGGTATGCTAAAACCTTTAACGGATTAATTCAGTGCTATATATTAGCTCTGCCATTTTTTAGAAATACTTTACTTGGAGATTTATTTTATGTTTCTGTTTTCTTTGGCGTGTTTGAATTGGTAAGGGTTTTTGTTGCTAAAAAATTTAAAGTACAAAATAAATCATGGGAGAATTTGGCGTCGGTATAGATATTGAAGATATTGCAAGGTTCAAGGGTTTAGACTTTAAAGACAATAAGCGTTTTTTTAATAGAATTTATACTTTAAAAGAAAGAAAATATTGCCTGCAAAAGTCTTTTTCTTCTGCGCATTTTGCCGTAAGGTTTGCCGGAAAAGAAGCTATTTTTAAAGCATTAAATAATTTTAAAAAAATTGAGTTTCCCATAGATTATAAAAAAATTGAAATTGTAAACGATAAAAAAGGGACGCCATATGTTAATGTTAAAGAAAAAAGATTGAGAGATTTAAATATTAAGATAAGTCTATCGCATACTATAGACAGGGCAATTGCCCTTTGCGTTATTGTTAAAAAATAGAAATTCATGGGTAAAATTAAAGAATTAATAAATAAAGCAGATTTAAAAACTATTGGAGATTATTTCTCGCTATTTAAAAAAATAAAAAATATAAAAGAAGAAGAGGAACTGGAAGGAATCAAAAAAATAAAAATTGCTTTTCTTTCGAGTTTTACCATAAAAGGAATAGAAGAAGTTTTAACGGTAAAATGCTTAAAAAGCGGTATTCTTCCAGAGGTTTATCTTGGCGGATATAATCAATACGCTCAAGAGATAATAAAAGAAGACAGCCTGCTTTATAATTTTTTTCCGAATTTAATCATAATTTTAATTGATACGCAGGCGCTATTTGGCGAAAATTATTTTTTATTTCATCAGTTTTCAGATAAAGAAAAAAAAGATTTTATTGGCGAAAAGTTTAACGAAATAAATTCTTTGTTAGTAGCGCTGTCTGAAAAAACATCTGCAAAAATAATTTTTCATAATTTTGACATTCCTTATTTTTCTCCATTAGGCATACTGGAAAATAAGCAGGTATTCGGATTTAAAGAAGCGCTTGAAGAGTTAAATAAAAGGCTTCGCGATGAATTTAAAGAAAATAAAAAAGTTTTTATATTTGATTATAATTCGTTTTGCGCAAAGATAGGAAAAAATCAGCTGTTTGATGAAAGAATGTATTATTTGGCCGATATAAAAATCAATTTGCAATATTTGCCAGAGCTGGTTAACGAATATTTAGCCTATATAAAACCTTTATTATCCCTTAGCAGAAAATGTCTTGTTTTAGATTTGGATAATACATTGTGGGGCGGTATTATTGGCGAGGACGGTTTTGAAAATATTAAATTAGGCCCTACGATAGAAGGAAGGCCATTTTTAGAATTTCAAAAGCACATTTTAAATTTATATCATCGCGGCGTTATCCTTGCTGTAAACAGCAACAACAATATAGAAGACGCTATGAAAGTTTTTAGAGAGCATCCCTATATGGCACTTAAAGAAAAATATTTTGCCTCTTTGCAAATAAATTGGAATGATAAAATTTTTAACATAAAAGAAATTTCAAAACAGTTAAATATTGGATTAGACAGTTTGGTGTTTATTGATGACAGTAAAGCAAATAGAGAAATTATTAGAAAGGCGCTTCCTGAAGTTTTGGTAATTGACCTCCCAGATGACCCGGCTCTTTATGTAAAAACTTTAACTGAAATTAACGATTTTAATACTTTAGAATTTACAAAAGAGGATAAAAAAAGAGGAGAATTATACAATACTCAAAAGGAAAGAGAAGATTTAAAGAAAAAAACAGTTAACATTGAAGAATACTTAAAAAGTTTGGAAACAGAGGCAACAATTGAAGAAATAAATAATTTTACTGTTCCAAGAATTGCCCAGCTTACCCAAAAAACAAACCAGTTTAATTTAACTACCCGCAGATATTTTCTTGAAGATATTAATAATTTTTTAAAAAGCAACAGGCATTTTATTGTTGCTGTGAGCGTAAAAGATAAATTTGGCGAAAATGGCATCACTGGTCTTGCAATAGTAGAAAAATTTTTAGATTTTTGGAGAATTGACACTTTTTTATTGAGTTGCCGTATTATAGGCCGCGAAATAGAAAAAATTATTTTAGCTTATATTATTGGACAAGCAAATAAAGAAAATTCAAAAAAACTGATTGGAGAATTTATCTCTACGAGCAAAAATAGCCCCGCTAAAGATTTTTATAAAAATAACGGTTTTAAATTTATTAAAAGAGACAATGAAACAGATATTTTTGAATATGATTTAACGAATGAATATAATTATCCTGATTTCATTAAAATTATCAAAAAATAAAAATGGAAAATTTAAAAGGAAAAAGCATAGAAAATATCGTTTCGCGATTATTTAATATAGATATAAAAATCATAAATGATGATTTATCTCGCGACAATGTTAAAGAGTGGGATTCTTTTAACCATCTTTTATTAATTAGTGAAATAGAAAAAGAATTTGATATCAAACTAACTCTAAAAGAGATAGGGGAAGCAAACACAATAGGATATATTAAAAAAATAATTAAATTAAAGAGAAGCATGCAGGTTTAATGAAAAAAGAAAAAATTATATTTAAATCTGGCAGAAAAAATTTTGTTTTTGAAGACATAGTAAGGGCAATCAAAAAATTAGGAATTAATAAAGGAGATATTGTAATGGCTCATGCAGACCTTGCTGTGTTCGGTAAATTGGGAGATGTTGTTGATAGGGCTGAATTTGCAAATGTTTTTATTAAATCTTTTGAAAAAATATTAGGAAAAGAAGGAACATTGATTGTGCCAACTTTTACATATTCTTTTTGCAATAACGAAATTTATGACCCAGATAATTCTCCCTCTAAAGTTGGCCTTTTCACAGAAGAATTAAGAAAAAGAAAAGATGCTTATAGGAGTATAGATCCAATTTTTTCTGTGGCGGCCATAGGAAAAAGAGCAAAGGAATTAACCCAAAATGTGGGCAAAGATTGTTTTGGCAAAGAATCTATATTTGATGAATTAAGATATGTAAAAAACGCAAAATATGTAATTTTTGGAGTTAATTATTTTTCTTGCACTTATGTTCATTATTTAGAAAGAATTATGGAGGTTCCATACAGATTTTTAAAGAAGTTTAAAGGAAAAATAAAAATAAAAAATAAAGAATATGAAGATGAGTATGGGTATTATGTAAGGACGCTGGATAAAAATATTAACCCCGATTTTGATAAAATAGAAAAGCATCTTTTTAAAAAAAAATTATTAAAAAAAATAAAGCTGGGTTCAGGATATATAAGTTCAGTTAAAATTAGAGATGTGCATAGAGAAGGTCTTTTAATGCTTAAAAAGAATCCATATTTTTTTCTAAAAAATACTCCAAATTTATGATGAATTTAATTAACGATCTTTGGTTAAAAAGAAGAGATATTGTTTCTGACGGTTTTGATGAATCTTTAGAATATATTTCAAAAATAATTCCTTTAAAGATACATAAAATTCCCACAGGGACAAAGTGTTGGACATGGATAATTCCAGAAAAATGGACCGTGAAAGAAGCATATATTGAAGATTCAGACGGTAACAGAATGGTTGAATTAAAAGACCACCCTTTGCATATTCTTTCTTATTCTTTGCCAATTGATAAAACTATAAGCAAAGAGGAGTTGTTTAGACATTTACATACAAATAAAGAAAGGCCGGATGCTATTCCTTTTGAATATAAATATTATGAAAAAGATTGGGGTTTTTGCGTCCAGCATAAAAAGTTGAGTGAGTTTACAAAGGATAAATACAGGGTTTTTATTGATTCTTACTTTGAAAAAGGAAACCTAAAAGTGGGAGACTATACAATAAAAGGCAAAAGTGATGAAATCATTGTTTTAGTAGCTCATCTCTGCCATCCTGGCCAGGCAAATGATGATTTAACGGGGGTTTCTGCGCTGGTTGATATTGCAAAAGAACTTGAAAAAAAAGAAAATTATTATACTTATAAATTTTTATTTGTTCCAGAAACGATTGGCTCTGTTGCTTATTTAAGCCAAAATGAAAACATAATTGAAAAATTAAAATACGGAATTTTTCTTGAAATGCTAGGCAACGATAATAATCATGCCTTGCAACTTTCAAGGCAGGGAAACACTAGGCTGGACAGAATTTCAAGGTATACAATGAAAAATAATTTAAATAATTTCAGAGAGGGCGCTTTTAGGGAAATTGCGGGGAATGACGAAATAGTATTTAACGGGCCTGGGGTTGACGTGCCAATGGTTTCAATAAGCAGATATCCATATCCAGAATATCACAGCAGTGATGATAATCCGTCTATTTTAACAGAAGAAAGGCTAGAGGAATCAAAAAATTTAATTATAAAAATTTTAGATATTATTGATAAAGATTATGTTCCAGAAAGGCAATTCAAAGGCCCGATATTTTTTTCAGGATACGGCTTGTGGGTTGACTGGAGGGTTAATCTTAAGTTAAACCAAAATATGGAAAAAATAATGCTTATGCTCGAAGGAGACAAAAGCATATTTGACATATCTGAAGAATTGGATATGAATTTTTACGATGTTTTTGATTTTGTAAATAAATTAACAGAAAAAGACTTGGTAAAGAAAAACTATGAAAAATAAATTAGAAAATACAATGAAAGGCAAATGGGAAAACCTGCATTCAAACAGAAGATTTCAGCCGGAATATCCGAATGACCACGCTGTAAGGTTTGTGTTTTCTCAATTTATCAGAGATAAAAAAGAAAGAAGCAAATTAAAAATTTTGGATTTGGGATGCGGAGCTGGAGTACATACTATTTTTTTAGCCAAAGAAGGCTTTAAAGTTTATGCAACAGATGTTTCGGACCAGGGGTTGAAAGTCACAAAAGAACGGCTTAAAAAAGAAAACTTAAAAGCAGAAATAAAAAATGCCGGCATGGAGAATCAGCCGTTTGAAAACAATTTTTTTGACGGAGTGATTTCTTTTGGAGTTTTTTATTATAATACCAGCGAAGGCTACCAAAAGGCAGTTGATGAAATGTATAGAATTATGAAAAAAGGGGGGATAGCCTTTGTTTTTACCAGAACAACTGATGATTATAGGTTTGGCAAAGGAAAAAAAATAGGAAAAAATACTTATGTTCTTAAAATAAAAGATACAAATGAAAACGGCATGGTTCAGCATTTTTTAGAAAAAAAAGACATTAAAAGAATTTTCAAAAAATTTAGAGAAATTAATATAGAAAAAACAGAAACCACTTTTTCTAATCTAAAAAATAAAAATTCTGACTGGATAATTAAAGTAAAAAAATAATTATGCCTTTTTGACAATTTGTGCTAAGCTGTACTTGGCACATTGAAACAAAAAGGAGAAAAACATGAGCAAAGAAAAGAATTTTAAAATCGGTGGCAAGGAAATAGGATTTGGAAATCCGGTTTTTATTATCGCCGAAATGTCAGCCAACCATAACCAAAATTTGGAAAGGGCAAAAGAAATAATTAAAGCTGCCGCAGAGGCGGGCGCTGATGCAATAAAACTGCAGACATATACGCCAGACACTCTTACTATTGATTGCAATAAAGAAAGCTTTATTGTCAAAGATGCCAACCCCGACTGGGACGGGAAAACTCTGTATGACCTTTACAAAACAGCTTATATGCCCTGGGAGTGGTATCCTGAACTGAAAAAAACAGCAGAAGATTGCGGGATTATTATTTTTTCTACAGCTTACGACGAAACCGCAGTTGATTTTCTGGAAAAAATGGAAGTGCCGGCTTATAAAATAGCTTCCTTTGAGCTTGTTGATATAGAATTTCTCAAAAAAGTGGCGAAGACAAAAAAGCCGGTTATTATATCAAAAGGAATGGCAAATTTAGAAGAAATAGAGCTTGCCATTTCCACTTTGCGGGAAAATGGGGCAAAAGATATCTATATAGCAGCAACCCATGCTATATTCTCAGG
>CAZKUM010000012.1:16963-17569 GCA_964555955.1 uncultured Candidatus Saccharibacteria bacterium
TATTGCGCTTCTTCACTGCGTGAGCAGTTACCCTGCTAAACCAGAAGACATGAATTTGGCTACAATTCCTGACCTGGAAAAAAGATTTAATGTGGTTTCGGGGCTGTCAGACCATAGCCTTGGCATTACCATGTCTGTGGAATCTGTTGCTTTTGGCGCCTGCATAATTGAAAAGCACTTTACCTTGAAAAGATCTGAGGGAGGCCCGGATTCTTCTTTTTCCATTGAGCCAGAAGAATTAAGGCAACTGGTCAAATCAGTGAGAGACGCGGAAAAAGCTATAGGCAAAGTCCAATACGGGCTTCAAAAAAGCGAATTAGCCAATATTGCAGGCAGGAGGTCTTTGTTTGCGGTGCGCGACATAAAAGCAGGAGAAGAATTTACCAGAGAAAACATCAGGTCCATTCGCCCCGGATATGGCCTTGCTCCGAAATTTTTGTCTGAAATTTTAGGGAAAAAGGCCTCAGCAGATATAGCGTGCGGAACCCCCTTTGACTGGAGTTTTGTCGCTAAAAATTAGATAATGAGTTGGGCAGCAGAACTGTCCAACTTTTTTTGTTATCAGGGAACCCCGCCCGTAGGCGGCGTCATGTGTGTTGAGTAGCC
>CAZKUM010000013.1:0-3316 GCA_964555955.1 uncultured Candidatus Saccharibacteria bacterium
ATATATAAAGTAAATATAAATAATAAAAAAATAAAATGAGTAAAAAAGTTTTAATTATAATTTTAATTATAGTATTAATAATCATAATTGGCGGGGCATATTTTCTTTTTTCTAAGCCAAATAATAATTTGCCAGATAACAGGCAAACTGGCCAGCAAGAACAAAATGAACCCCCAACCAGTTATCAGGTTCAAGGAATGAAAATTGAAATATTAAAAGAGGGCAGCGGCCAAGCAACAAAAAATGGTGACAAGGTTACAGTAAATTACGTTGGAACTTTAACTAATGAAACTAAATTTGATTCAAGTATTGACAGGGGCCAGCCGTTTTCTTTTCCTTTGGGAGCCGGGCAAGTTATAAAGGGCTGGGATATGGGGGTTTTGGGAATGAAAGTTGGAGAAAAAAGAAAACTGACAATTCCACCAGAGTTAGGATATGGAGCATTTGGAGCAGGAGGCGTAATTCCTCCAAATGCAACGCTTGTGTTTGAAGTTGACCTTCTTAAAATTAATTAAGAGGGTGTTTGCGTAGTTCGTTGAAATACCAAGAAGGAGGGTATCTCTATGGCGCAAGACTATAATGTGCTGGCGCTAGTTAAAGGAACAGAACGTTATGTTCCTTTGTATGACGACGAAAGCAAAGCAGAACTGCTAAGAGTATTAGGTCGCTTCGCCGCAGACCCCGATTTAAATTTTACATGGTATGATGCGGCAGTTTTGTCGCAAAAAGTAAGGAAAGAAAGCGAAAAACAAATAATTACCAAAAGGTTCTCCCTTCCGCTGCGATAGAAAAAATAAAAGCCCATTGGTTTACCAATGGCTTTTTTTATGTTATTCTAAGTTTAGATTTTTAAAAAGGTCGTCATAATCACTAATAATTATATTAAATATATGTTTTTTGGAATATTAATAATCGCAATTGGTTTAGCAATTTTGCTTAATGCATTAGGAATATTTAACGGAGCTTTTTGGGGAATTTTTTGGGGAATTTTTTTCATAGCACTTGGCGTAAAATTAATGATTCGCAAAGGAATGTGCCCAATGTGCGGATGGCACGGATTTGAAGGAAAAATGCACAGTAAAATACACGAAAAAATGCACGGACATTGCTGTGAAGGCCATAACCACGAAGAAGGAGAAGAACATAATCATCAATAACGCAAAATAAAAAATCGTTCTTTGGCAAACTTAGGACGATTTTTTGTTTACACTAATAATTTTTAAGTGCTATAATTACGTATTAATATACAAAAAAATGAATTTTAAATATATTTTAATAATAGCTACAGTTTTAATAATGATTTTATTTGGCACTGCATGTATTTATTTTTTAAATAGAACAAACCTGGTATTGCCACCAGGCGAACCAAAAATAACTGCCTGCACTATGGAAGCTAAAATTTGCCCCGATGGTTCGGCTGTTGGCCGCACCGGTAAAAACTGCGAATTTGCTGATTGTCCTGTTTTAACTTTGTCTGGAATAACCGGCATAGCTATGCTGGGCCCTATGTGCCCTGTTCAAAAAAATCCACCAGATCCAAACTGCGCAGACAGGCCGTATAAAACCAGCCTTGTAGCCACAACTAGCGATCAATTGCAAATTGTAAAACAATTTAATTCAGAAGCCGATGGAAAATTTAGTGTTGATTTAGCGCCCGGCGAATATGTTATTACTTCAGCAAATACAGCAGGCATTTTTTCACACTGTTCAAGCAATGGTTTAGTAAAAGTAGATAAAAATAAATATACCGACATTACAGTATATTGCGACACAGGAATAAGATAAAGATTATTCTTGACAGGACATTTATAATTTAATATCATTATTATAATAGTTTTTAGGCGCTCCATTGTGGGGGCCGGCTAATTATTTACCATCACGGTGAAATGGTCGAAGGAGACCCCAGATATGAATGCGATGAGCGTGAAGGCCGTGTAGGTAGGGGAGAAGCCCGAAACCACCCGCGTGGCGGAAAGCTGCCGCCACGCGGGTCAAAGGGTCGTAGCTCAATGGGAGAGCGCCCAGAGCCCACGTGGTCTGGGAGGTGTGGGTTCGAGTCCCGCCGACTCTATTTTCTAGTTCGTTGAAAACCCAAAAAAGTGTCATTCATGGAGGTGCGAGATGTCCTGTTTTGCAGCGTTGAGCAACGATGAATTAATTCAAAGTTTTCTCAGATATAACGGCGTACCAGAAGCTATTGCCGATATAAAACAAGAAATCTTAGATAGAATAAAAAGAAACGGCCACTCAATAGAGCAAGCCAATGAATTAGTTGATAAAATTATAGAGAAAGCAAAAGAAATGGATGTTATAGATTTAGGTTCGCTTTCGCAAACAACAGTAATGAGGCGATTGGGCCTCGAATATATTGAACTTAAACTACAGTTGCTGAATATAGTAAGCAAAGATAAAACAGCAACAACAGTTGCGCCCGCCTAAAAAGACACGTCAAAGACCTGGAACCCTGGGTCTTTTTTATTATCACTCTTGACAATAGATTGATAATTTAATAAGATACATTATCACTCGCAATAATCGTTTGATAATGATTACAGAACGCCAGGAAAAATTATTAAATTTTTTGATAAAAGAATATATAACCACAGCTGAACCTGTGAGCTCTATGGCCTTAAAAGAAATTATTGATTTAGATATTTGTGGAGCTACCATAAGAAACGATTTGCAGGCATTAGCCAAAGAAGGGTTTATAGAACAACCGCATATATCAGCAGGCAGAGTGCCAACCAAAAAAGCTTATAAATATTTTGCAGATAAAGTTTCTACAGAACGCGAGCAAGTTTTTTCAGATTTTATTGTGCGACAGATTGAGTTTGCTCATCAGGAAATGGAGTATCAAATGAAACAGGTGGAAGAACTTATGCAAGCATTAGAAAACGATAATTTATTTGAAATATTAACAACAATAGAGATATGGCACAAGAAAACAATGAATTAGAAAAATTGAAAGAAGAGGGGCAATCCTTCGACGCGGCTCAGGATGAGTTGAAGGCGCTTCAACTCAAATGCGAAGAGTATTTAAACGGCTGGAAAAGGGAACGGGCTGATTTTTTAAATTATAAAAAAGAAGAAATGGAAAGAATTGGCCAATTAGTAAAATATGCAAATGAAGAAATTATTTTAAAACTTTTGCCGGTTTTAGACAACATCTGCCTTGCAGAAACTCATATTAAAGATAAAGGGTTTTCGCAAATTAAAAAACAGCTTGAAGATTTTTTAGCAAAAGAGGGGATTGAGGCAATAGAAGTTATGGGAAAAGAGTTTGACCCCAATTTAATGGAAGCCGTAGGCGAAGTAT
>CAZKUM010000013.1:3326-14192 GCA_964555955.1 uncultured Candidatus Saccharibacteria bacterium
GAAGTATCCGCCTCCGCCCCGTCATCCGACGGGGCCGCCACTGTGGTGGCGGAAGTCCAGCGTGGCTACACCCTGCACGGCAAACTAATCCGCCCAGCAAAAGTCAAGATTTCTAAGTGAAGATTTCTAAGTGAAGATTTCTAAGTGATTAGCTTATAATTAACTTAGTACTGATTTTTTGCGGCCGCAAAAAATCAGTACTACTAAAATAAAAATTATGGAAAAAAAAGAATTAATAAAAAAACTTGAGGAACAGCGAAAGTCAAAAGTTATTACTTATATAACCAGCGATAGGCAAGGACCTGTTAATGCGCGGGTTGCGATGGACATTATTCCAATTATCAGTAAACAACTTAGGCAAATTGGAAAAGTAGAAAATATAGATTTATTTCTTTACAGCACTGGCGGAGATACAATGGTTCCATGGCGTTTGGTTTCAATGATTAGAGAGTATTGCGACAAATTTTCAGTTTTAATTCCATATAAGGCCCATTCTGCCGCCTCAATGATTTCTTTGGGTGCTGACGAAATTATAATGACAGATTTGTCGGAGCTTTCGCCAATTGATCCGTCAACTGCAAATGTTTTTAATCCTGCTGACCCAATGAATCCGCAGAGCAGAATTCCAATTTCTGTTGAAGATGTTATGGCGTATTTTGACTTGGCAAAAAATAAATTTGGAATTAAGAGCGACGAAGATTTAACAAAAATATTTAATAAGTTTGTAGAATCAAATCCGCAAATTCACCCCTTGGCTTTAGGAAACGTAAACAGAACTCATAATTTGATAAGAAGACTAGCAGAAAGGCTTTTGAAAAGCCACAAAAGCCCAATGAAAGACGAAGAAATTGCAAAAATTGTTGATTATTTTACAGAAAAACTTTATTCACATCAATATTTTATTGGCAGAAAAGAAGCCAAAGAAGATTTGGGAGTTAAAACAGTTATTGAAGCTCCAACAGAATTAGCAAAAGCTATGACAGAATTATTTGAAAGTTATGTTAAAGAAATGGAATTAGATAGACTTTGGAATCCAGAAATGGAATTAGGGGCCAACTTTCAGACAAAAAAAGACCATAAAATTGCCTATATTGAAAGCGAAAAATTAGCAAACTATTTTGAACTTTCTTTAGATTACAAAAAAGGTCAGGTTAATATGCCTCAACAAACGCCTCAAGGCTTAATTCAAGTTCCGCAGGAACAAGTAATGTGGAAAGTTGTCGGCCAAGGCTGGAAATAATTTTAAAATAATATGGATCTAAGCACAATTATATCTATAATCGCAGTAATAATCTCACCAATTATAGCAACTCTCGTAGCAATATGGATTGGAGAACAAATCCGTAGAAAAAATTATCAAAAGGAAAGAGAGGATAAATTACTAGAAAAACTAGTTGCAAATCGTTATATGGCATATTCTGAAGAATTCGTAAGTGCCCTTAATTCAATTAATTTTGTTTTTTCTAAAAATGAAAAAATTAAAGAACTGGTAAAAAATTTACACCGCGCATATATAAACAAAGAAAGCACTGACGTTACAAACCAAAGGCTCGTAGAATTAATTTATAAAATTTGCACTTACAAAGGATACAATGTTACAGAATACGAAATCCAGAATTTGTTTATACCCGTCCAAAGACAAATAATACAAAATCCTTCTCATCAAGATCCGTCTTCTACGGCTGGAAACAGTAGTAAGAGCGAACAATCGGAAACCACATCAAAATCTATAATGTCGATAACTGGAGGATATTTATCTTATTAAAAAAAATAATTAAAAAATAAAATTATGGGATTTTTTAGAAAAAATTTACCAGAAAAAACCACGATTGAAAATTTTATTAATGTTCCTCACCTTGAAATGGTTTTAGCGTGGTTTTTGCATAATGATAAGCAAATCAAAATTATCGACTCAAAATCCATTCGTGCTTTGTTTGAGGATGGAATTAGGCCAACATGCGATGAAGCCAACGACCCTGACATTTTTTGTAAAAAAGTAAACGCAGACAGGGCGAGACCGATAGAAAGATGGCTTATTCTTAAAATTTGGCTTGATTTAGTTTTTGCTAAAACCGAGGCTGAAAATACACACGCGGATTTAAAAGAAGCTCTTGAAAAAAGATTAGATTATATTGAAAAACAAACCGAAAAAACCTTAATTACTGCCGGAGAGATTGCTCATAAATATAATATTGATATTAGCCTTAATTTTGATTTAAAGACTGAATTATCAAAAATTATAACTGAAAAAGAAAAAGAAGATTTTAAATACAACTATTTAGCAGACGGACTTATTTCATCTGAAGTCAGATTGTTAGCTTGGATTTATAAGGAATTATTCAATGAGGAATATAAAATTAAAAAATAAAAATAATTAAATAATTTTATAAAAAATATGTCAAAAATATTAGGAATTGATTTAGGTACAACGTTTTCGGCCATGGCGGTAGTAGAAGGGGGCGAGGCAAAGATAATAGAAAATAAAGAAGGGGCAAGAACCACGCCTTCTATTGTTGCAATGTCAAAAAGCGGAGAAAGAGTTGTTGGCGTGCTTGCAAAAAGGCAGGCTGTAACAAATCCGCATAACACAATTTTTTCTGTTAAAAGGCTAATTGGCAGAAAGTTTACTGATGCCGAGGTTCAAAGGGATAAAAAATTACTGCCTTACGAAATTCGCGAATCTGCCGATGGCGGAGTTGATGTAAAAATGGGAGATAAATGGTTAAATCCTGCAGAAATTTCAGCAATGATTTTACAAAAATTAAAAGCAGATGCCGAAGCAAAACTTGGCGAAACAATTACAGAAGCAATTATAACTTGCCCGGCATATTTTGATGATGCGCAAAGAAAGGCAACAAAAATTGCAGGAGAAATTGCAGGTTTTAATGTAAAAAGGGTAATAAACGAGCCAACTGCCGCGGCTTTAGCTTATGGTTTGAATAAAAAGAAAGATGAAAAAATTGTTGTTTACGATTTTGGAGGTGGAACATTTGACGTTACTGCTATGGAAATTGTAATGTCAGAAAGCGACGATAAAGAATCGCAGGGTAGTATTGAGGTAAAGGCAACAGGCGGAGATACGCATTTGGGTGGTGATGATTTTGACCAAAAAATTATGGATTGGGTAGTTAGCGAGTTTAAAAAAGATAATGGAGTTGATTTAGCAAAAGATAATTTGGCTTTGCAAAGAATAAAAGAAGCCGCTGAAAAAGCAAAAATTGAATTGTCTTCAAGTATGGAAACAGAAATAAATTTGCCATTTATAACTTCTGACCAGTCTGGGCCAAAACATTTGCTTTTAAAATTGACCAGGGCAAACTTAGAATCAATGGTTCACAGCTATATTGAAAAATCAATTGAACTGGTAAAAAGCACTTTAAAAGAAGCCAATATGCAAGCTTTTGAAATTGATGAAATAGTTTTAGTTGGAGGCCAAACCAGAATGCCAAAAATACAGGAAGAAGTTAAAAAGCTTTTTGGCAAGGATGCAAACAAAGAGGTTAATCCCGACGAAGTTGTGGCAATTGGAGCTGCAATTCAAGGAGGAATTTTGTCTGGAACTGCAGGAAAAGATGTTTTACTGCTTGATATTACTCCTTTGTCGTTGGGCATTGAAACATTTGGAGGAGTTGATACAATTTTAATTTCAAAAAATACAACTGTGCCAACTGCAAAAACGCAGGTGTTTTCAACTGCAGCCGACAACCAAACGCAAGTTGAAATTCATGTTTTGCAGGGCGAGAGACCAATGGCGCAAGATAATAAAACCTTGGGTAAATTTATTTTAGACGGCATACCGCCGGCTCCGCGCGGATTGCCGCAGGTTGAAGTTTCTTTTGACATTGATGCCAATGGAATTTTAAATGTTTCTGCAAAAGATAAAGCAAGCGGAAAATCGCAGTCAATTAAAATTGAAGGATCTGCCGGGCTTTCAAAAGAAGAAATTGAAAAAATGAAAAAAGATGCAGAACTTCACGCAGAAGAAGATAAAAAGAAACAAGGTTTGATTGAAGCAAAAAATATTGCAGATGCTTTGGTTTATACTTGTGAAAAAACTTTAAAAGATTCTGCAGATAAAATAAAACCAGAAGATAAAAAAGGAGTAGAAGACAAAATAAATACCTTGAAAGAATCACAAAAAGGTGATAATATAGAAGAAATTAAAACCAAAACACAAGAGCTATCAGACGCTATTCAGAAAGTTGGAGCAGAGCTTTATAAACAGCAAACTCCGCCAACGGGCGATAATAAGCCAACAGGCGAAGAACCGAAAGCAGAAGAGGGAGAGTATAAAGAAAAATAATATAACATCAACGAATAACGAATACATACGAATATACCAATTCGTAAATTCGTAATTAAATTCGTAATTCGCAGATGATTAATGGATTATTACGAAATCTTGGGCGTGGCAAAAGGTGCTACACCAGATGAAATAAAAAAAGCCTTCCATAAACTGGCTCATAGGCACCATCCTGATAAAGGCGGCGATGAAAAAAAATTTAAAGAGATAAACGAAGCTTATCAAGTGCTTTCAGATAAAGAAAAAAGAGCTCAATACGACCAATTTGGAAGAGTGTTTGATGGAGGCATGCCAGGCGGAAATCAGGGTTTTAATTATAACTGGGCATGGGGAAACAAAAATCAGGGGCAAAATTTTGAATTTGACTTTGAAGATTTAGGAGATGTATTTGAAGACTTTTTTGGGTTTGTCGGGCAAAAAAAATCTAAAAAAGATGTTAAAAAAGGAAAAGATATTCAGGTTGATATAGAAATAAATCTTGAAGAAACTTTAAAAGAAACTGTTAAAAATATAACCCTAAATAAAACAGTGGTTTGCCACAGATGCCAAGGAACAGGAGGGGAGCCAGGAACAAAAATTAGAGAATGTTTTTCGTGCCGCGGAACTGGCCAAGTTCAGCAGGTTAAAAAAACATTTTTTGGCTCTTACACAACAGTTGGTATATGCCCTGAATGCCAAGGAGAAGGAACAATTCCAGAAAAGCCTTGCAATGTTTGCAAGGGGCAAGGAAGAATAAAAGCAGAAGATAAAATTGAAATAATTATACCGGCTGGCGTTGATACAAATCAGGCAATTAAAATTGAAGGAAAAGGCGAAGCAGGAAAAAGGGGAGGCAAACCAGGAAATTTATACATAAAAATATTTGTAAAAAAACATCCTGTTTTTGAAAGAAGGGGAGATGACTTGTTCACTTTATTGCAGATTAATTTTTCGCAAGCTGTGTTGGGAGACGAAATTGAAGTTGAAACGCTGCAAAAAACTAAAATTTTATTAACAATTCCAGCAGGAACAGAATCGGGTAAAGTTTTAAGAATATCTGAAAAAGGAATTCCGCATTTTGGCGGACGAGGAAAAGGAAATTTGTATATTGAATTAAAGATTGCAACTCCAAAAAAAATAACAAAAGAACAGAAAAAAATATTAGACGAATTAAGAAAGCAAGGATTATAAAATAATGCTCTCGTAGCTCAACTGGTAGAGCAGTAGCCTTTTAAGCTATTGGTTCTGGGTTCGAGTCCCAGCGAGAGCACTGTTAATTTTTGTACCTTTACAACCCAACGGAGAACTTTGCCATGGCAAAGAAAAAGAGAGTAACGAAAAAACAAAGAGAGGCGCTCCGGAAATGGCACCAGAAAAAACTGGCAAGGATGCAAAAACTATACGGACTGTGGTTTTAATAAGAAAGGAGCTATTATGGCGAGACGCCTTTTATGCCAAGCAATATTTTTTTGCTCTGACCAAAACCAAAAAAACGGAGCCGACGTCTTTCCAAACTTTACGGACGATGAAATTGTAACTATTCGCAGAAACATTGCCGCAATAGAACCGCTTGTTAATAGCTTTCAAGAAACAATAATTGTTTCTTCTTCTGCAAAAAGCGCATTCGGATTTGCCGATATCATTGCAAGAAGGCTGGGCTATAAAAAAACCATAAAACAAGAGCCAAATTTGCAAGCAGGGAATTCAAGCTCTTCAGAAACACGCGAACGTTTTTTGAGCTATTTTGCAAAAATGATAATGTGTTCGCTGATAAGCGCACACCCTCAGTGTATTATTCACACATGCCACTATGAAAATTTGCGTTGTTTTATAGAGCATTTGTTTGGATGCGAGTTTATAGAAAACGAACCGTTAGAATGCGGAGAGATAATTATAATCTATATTTACCATGTGGAACAACAAAACGAAATTAGAATTGTAGCGCAATTTAGATCTAAAAAATTGCCGATAAGAACCTTCAATTACATAGAAAAAGCATTCCAATAGCATAGCTTTCGCCGCCAAAGGTTGAAAGCTTTTTTATTATTATGTATATTAGTTTAAGGTGTGTTCATTGAAAAAAAGGAGGCAAAAATGAAAGAAAGAATAAAAACAATTCTTGGATTTGTTGTAATAACTCTGGTTATTTATCCTTTTGGGGTTATTTTAGCTGCCGTATTTTTATTGCTGCGGCTGCTAAAATATATAAAGATTTTGCATTGGGAAAGATTTCCTCACTTTAGGAAAAAAATAATCCTGGTGGCGAATCATCCTTCTATGCTGGATCCATTTTTGGCAGTGGCTTTGTTTTTTAAAGGGTATTTGTTAAACCCCTTAAAATACGGCCCGCTGGTTGTTTCAGATAAAAAAAACTTTTGGGATTCGTGGTATTGGTTTTGGCTTAGGCCATTTCTAATTCCAGTTGACAGGGGGAATAAAAGGTCTGAAGCTAAGTCTTTTTTGTTAATAAAAAAAGCCCTTGAAGCAGGCAGAGTGGTTATTATTTTCCCAGAAGGAGGGAGAACCTTTTGCGGAGAAAGATTTTTATACAGCGAGTCTGGTAAAAAAATGAGGATTTTAAAAGGCGGTGTTGCTCTTTTAGTCCGCAAAACTAATGCATCAGTAATTCCTGTTTGGTTTGAAGGAACTGATAGAGTTTTGCCGAACTCAAGAAAAACATTATTTACGAGATTTAGAATTAGAAGAAAAACAACTATATTTGTAAAAATCGGCGAACCGCTTCATTTTAAAACAGAAGAACTTGGGGGAAGTTGTGACAGAGAAGAAATCACCCAGGTTATTGCCAGTGCTCTCCTAAATTTAGCAGACGAGTCACCAGTCTGAACCTATCCGCGGTATAAAAAAACTGCGGATATTTTTTTTACTTTTTTTGCCGCATATCTTGACAATACTGTTTATATAATATATAATAAAATATTATTGAGGTTCTCAATAATCCCTGCGCTAAGGGTTTTGGCGTTGTTCTTTAAGGAGAGCTGAAGTGTCGGCGAAAAGAATTTTTTTCCTGCTCTTTCTGGCTGCTTCTGCGTTGTTGGTATTCTACAACGCCTTTGATGTAGTCGTGAAATAGCCATTGGCACAAAGCCACGCACAAATCGCCGCCAGCCAGAGTATAGACCCTACTTTGGCTTTTTTATTGCACATTGATGAATCCCATGGTACGATTAAAATAATGAAATCTAAATTTTATCAATTTAAAAATAGAGTGATATGTCTCCGAAAGTCCGCAAAAACATACGGAGAAATTATTAAAATAATTAATCAAAATATTCCTAAAAGTACGTTATCCGATTGGTGTAAAAGCATTTATTTAAACAACGGGCAGAAAAAAATGCTTGACGAAAAAATTAAAAATAATTGTAAAAAGGGGATAGCATTAGCACTAATAGCGAATAAAAAGAAAAGAGAAGAATATTTAAAATCAATAACTAATCGCAATAAATATTTATCTAAAATACTAAAAAACGAAGATGTATCTAAGGTTGCATTATCAATATTATATTTAGGAGAGGGAACAAAAAATTTAAAAAGGGGGTCATTGCGTTTTGGTAATTCTGACCCTTTCGTCATAGATTTATTCTTGAATTTAATGAGAAAATGTTATACACTAGATGAAAGAAAATTTCGTTGTACGATTTTGTGTAGGGCAGATCAAAATATGAAAGAATTAGAAATTTTTTGGTCGGATATAACCAAGATACCTTTATCGCAATTTTATAAATCAAGAATTGATATTAGAACCGTTGGAAAACCATCTAAGAAATTAGAATATAAAGGGGTTTGTGTGATAGATTATTTCTCCGCTGATTTATTTTTAGATTTAATGTATATACCAAAAATAATTCACAAAATGGGCTCGTAGCTTAGAGGAAAAGCGTCAGTATGGCATACTGAAGACCGCGGGTTCGAGTCCCGCCGAGTCCACAAATACGGGGGGGGTTGACAAGGCTTTATGGATATGCTAAAATAGGAGTATAGGACATTAACATTTTGATCTTAACCGCAGGCGAAATCGCTTCAACAATAGCGATACAGCCAGCAGAAAGGAAGCCCAGCTATGGCCCGATTGATGCTGCAGCAGAGCAATAAGATGATTGTCTGATCACCGGCGCCGGCCGTGCCCGCGTTTAGTAGCGAGTAGAGAACGTTTTTCTATCGCTTAACCGCAGGCAGCTCGCAATTTTGGAGGTGAAAAATGCACTGGCCGTAGCTAAAAAATACCCAAGCGCGCACGGGGGCAGAACCTCCGAGTTCGACTTTTAACAGACATGTCTGTTAAAACCACCCAAACACCGCATAGCGGGAACCTGTTAGGGGGCAGAATGAAGACGCGAGTTCCTTTCTTAAGCGCCAGTGATTAGCGGCGCTACAACAAAAATTGCGTAATCCGTGTGCAATTCTTTCTCACAGAGCTGGAGCCGAATCCTTTCATGGGGCACAATCATTAAGTTGATTGCTGCCCTCTTTTTTTGCAAAAAAATAATAAAAAAGGCCGAGTTGAACTCAGCCTTAATCTTCTGTTCTTCCTAAATACCAATTTATAACGTCCAAAACGCCTTTAGCGTAGGGGTAAATTGAAGCTTTACCTTTATGTCTTTTTACAAATTCTATGCATTCTTGCGTGGCATTGCAGGGACATCCAATCATTCCGACTCGCCTAAAAAGCGAGAAATCGGCGGTGGAATCGCCAATAGCCACAGAATGCAAAAGATCAATATCTTCAATTTCAGCTAAAAACTTTGCGCACGACCCTTTGCTGACGCCAGCTGGAATTATGTCTATAAAGTTTCCAAGTCGCCTAACCTTTAACAGCCGTTTTTTTATGAGTTTATGCATAGACCATTTATGCCTGCGTCCTTGATTTTGCTTAATTTCTTCAATGATTGTTTCTGTGTCAACAAGAGACGCGCTTTTTTTCTCTAAGCAATGGCAAATCATATATCCTAAATATTCTTGAAGGCAATTATATCTTTTTAATATAGCCCGCACTTTTTTGAATTTTAGCCAGCGAAATAATTTTTGCACAACTGGAGTGATACAAGGGTTTAATTTAACTTCGTGGGTAGTTGTGTTATAGAGCGCTGCTCCGCCCTCAACTATCATCCACGAGTTAACAATTCCCAAAAAATTTGCCATCACTTCAACTGCGTTTCTGTCTCTGCCTGAGCATAATGCGACCATAGGGGCTTGGCCAACGTGGCTAGCCATAATCAATTCAGCAATTTTAGAATATGCCTGATAATATTCTAAGCAAACATTCCCGCAAGAAGACGTTAGACAGCCGTCTATGTCCAAAAACAAAGCGCTTTTTTTACTCATGATTTTTCTCCTAAAAAAATTGACAAAGAGCTATAAACTATTAAGCAATACTGTATCTTTAAAAATATTTTGTCAATATTGCTTTACAAAATAATTTTTGGTATAAAGATTAAATATGTTTATTTTTAACAAGAAAAATATATTTTATTTTGTAGGTTTGATTGTATTGTTGGTTATTGTATTTACCGCAGGTTTTAGCGCAGGAACTTTTGTTGGTAAAAATCAAGTTGTGTGCAGAGTTTGCGCGCCAGAAACTCTTGATTTTTCTCTTTTTTGGGACGCTTACAATAAAATTTCGCAAAGCTTTATTGGCCGTAATAAAATAGATACCCAAAAAATAATTTACGGAGCAATAGAAGGAATGACAAAATCTTTGGGAGACCAATATACTTCATTTTTTGATCCAGAACAAGCAAAAATATTTAATCAAAATCTTTCTGGCTCATTTAACGGTATTGGCGTAGAAATTGGAATGAGAAAAAATCAGCTTACTATAGTAGCTCCTCTGCCAGATACGCCAGGGGAAAAGGCTGGGCTTAAGTCTGGGGATATAATTTTAAAAATAGATGGCAAAGACGCTTCTAATATGAGCACAGATGAAGCGGTTACTTTAATAAGAGGTCAAAAGGGAACAAAAGTTGTTTTAACAATTTTTAGAGATAGTTTTAAATCGCCAAAAGATATTAGTATTATAAGAGAAACAATAAAAATTCCTTCTGTAAAATGGGAATTGAAAGACGGAGATATTGCTTACATTCATATTTATCAGTTTGACGGATCTTTAGATCCTGATTTCAACCAGTACGCAGTTAATATTTTAGCAAGCCCGGCTAAAAAAATTGTTTTGGATTTAAGAAATAATCCGGGAGGATATCTTGAAGTTGCGCAAAATATGGCCGGCTGGTTTTTAAAAAACGGGCAAGTTGTGACAATTGAAGATTTTGGTAATAATAAAGAACAAAAACAATACAAGGCAGAAGGAAATTCGGTTTTTGCAAATTATCCTATGGTTATTTTAATAAACCAGGGGTCTGCATCGGCTTCCGAAATTTTAGCAGGGGCATTAAGAGATAATAGAAATATAAAATTAATCGGCGAAAAATCTTTTGGCAAAGGTTCGGTTCAAGAAGTGCAAAATTTAAGAGACGGCTCGTTTTTAAAAATAACTATTGCAAAATGGCTTACTCCAAAAGGCGCATCAATTTCAGAAGTTGGATTAACTCCTGATATAAAAGTAGAAATGA
>CAZKUM010000013.1:14202-16827 GCA_964555955.1 uncultured Candidatus Saccharibacteria bacterium
TATTTTGAAAGATAAAGATCCGCAACTAGACAAGGCACTTGAAATTATAAAGAACATAAAGTAGAATTAAAAATTGTAATAAACATATCATTAAAAAATTATGAAAGTAATTCTTCTACAAGACGTTGAGGGTTTAGGAAAAAAATATGATGTAAAAGAGGTAAAAAATGGCCACGCCAGAAATTTTTTAATACCTCAAGGTTTTGCAAAATCTGCAACTAAGCAAGCCTTAAAATGGCTCGCCAGCCAAAAAGAAACTATAGATAAAGAGGCGGAAGAAGATTTGCAGAGAGCGCAGGAATTGGCTTCTCGCATAGACGGCATGGAAGTTACCATTGCAGTTAAAGTTGGCGAAGAAGGGCAATTTTTTGAATCGGTTAACAGCCAAAAAATATCCGAAAAATTAAAGGAAATGGATTTTGATGTTAAAAAATCCCAGATTAATCTTGAAGAGCCAATAAAAGAACTTGGAGAATTTCCTGTAAAACTCAATTTAGACCACAATTTAGAAGTTGAAATAAGAATAATAGTAGTAGAAGAAAAAGGTTAAAAAATATGGCGCGTTATATTTTTGTTGCAGGCGGAGTAATGTCTGGCATTGGCAAAGGAATAGCAACTGCCTCCATAGGGAGAATTTTAAAAAGCAAAGGTTTTAAGGTAACAGCTATTAAAATTGACCCCTATATTAATGTGGATGCAGGAACAATGAACCCGATAGAGCATGGAGAAGTTTTTGTGACCGACGACGGCATAGAGTGCGACCAGGATGTTGGAAACTACGAAAGGTTTTTAGATGAAAATATTTATGCCGATAATTACATAACAACCGGGCGAGTTTACCAAACCGTAATAAATAGGGAAAGAAATTTGGAATATGGCGGAAGATGTGTTGAGGTGGTGCCAGATATTCCAAACGAAGTAATAGCAACAATTCAAAGGGCAGGCAAAAAAGTTAAGGCAGATTTTGTTTTAATTGAAATAGGTGGAACAGTTGGCGAATATCAAAATATGCTGTTTTTGGAAGCCGCCAGAATGCTAAAATTACAACATCCAAAAGATGTTCTTTTTGTTTTGGTGAGTTATTTTCCTGTTCCTAAAATGATAGGTGAAATGAAAACAAAGCCAACCCAGTATGCAGTAAGAACTTTAAATTCAGCTGGAATACAGCCAGATATGATTTTAGCCAGATCGGTTACAGCATTAGACGAGCCAAGAAAAAAGAAGGTTTCAAATTTTTGTAATGTTGAAAAAGACGACATAATTTCAGCCCCGGATGTAAAATCTGTTTATGAGGTTCCTGTTAATTTTGAAAAAGAAAATTTAGGAAACAGAATTTTAAAAAAGTTTGGCATAAAGCAAAAACAAAGCGACTTGAAAGAGTGGGAGCATTTGGTAAAAATGATAAATAATTCTCCAAAAGTTATTGAAATAGGAATTGTCGGAAAATATTTTGAAACAGGAAATTTTACATTATTAGATTCGTATATTTCGGTTATTGAATCTGTAAAACATGCGGCTTTTTCTCAAAACAGAGTAGCTAAAATTTCATGGATATCTTCTGAAAATTTTGAAAAAGATTCAAAAAACTTGGCTGAACTTAAAAAATACGACGGAATAATTGTGCCAGGAGGATTTGGAAATAGGGGAGTAGAAGGTAAAATTAAGGCAATTGAATATTGCAGAAATAATAAAATACCTTTTTTTGGATTATGCCTTGGTTTGCAGTTGGCTGTAATAGAGTTTGCCAGAAATGTTTGCCTATTAAAAGACGCAACATCTGCTGAATTTAAAATCAAATCCAAAAATATTATAATTGACGTAATGCCAGAGCAGAAAGTTTTGCTGAAAGAAAAAAGATACGGCGGCACAATGAGGCTGGGCGCTTATGATTGCAAACTAAAACCAGAAACTTTAAGTTATAAGGCTTATGGCCAGCCAGAAATTTCAGAAAGACACAGGCATAGATACGAAGTAAATAACGACTTTAGAGATCTTTTAGAAAAAAAGGGGATGACAATAGCCGGCTTAAATCCAGAAAAAGATTTAATTGAAATCATTGAAATTAAAGATCACCCGTTTTTTGTGGCAACTCAGTTTCATCCAGAATTTAAGTCGCGCCCTACAAAACCACATCCTTTATTCAGAGAGTTTATAAAATCAGCAATTAAAAAGTAAAAAAATTGCCCCCTAAAGTTTGGGGCAATTTTATGTTTAGTAATTTTTATTTCGCAGGAACAACGCTTACAATTTTTACCATTCTTTGCGAACCATTAAAGATTTTTTTTCTTTTTGTGGTGAAACGGACAACGCCGTCGCAAAGGGAAAATAATGTGTCATCTGACCCTCTTTTTACGTTTTTGCCAGCAAGGAGTTTTGTGCCCCTTTGCCTTACAATAATCATTCCTGTTTTTACTTTTTCGCCAGCATAGGCTTTAATTCCTAATCTTTGCGCGGCCGAATCCCTTCCTAATTTAGATGAACCGCCTTGTTTAGTTTTTGACATATGTTTTTACTTTTTATATTTTAGTTAATAATATATGTTAGCAGAAATAAAAGACTTTGTCAAAGGCCCGTATTAAATCATCTAAAATCTGACTATACGGGTCTCGGTTACATCATCTAATT
>CAZKUM010000014.1:0-844 GCA_964555955.1 uncultured Candidatus Saccharibacteria bacterium
TATCACCTTCGCCAGCTAGCTCAATTGTGTCGGCAACAAAAGATAATCTGCCATTTGGCGCATAAATTTCGGGGCTACCAAAGGCTACAATTTTTTTTCCGGGTTCCAGTGTTATTCCAAACAATCTATATTTTGAACTCCACATTATGCAGCTTATTAAAGCGCTATCTTTCTCATCTTTCAAGGTAAAATACATGTGCCCAGTGGGACCGGCTTTTGCTTCGCCCACTTCTCCAATAATCTTTACCTTTGTGGATTTCAACCCAATATTCAAAAACGCCACAAACTCCGAAATCCCATAAATTTTATCGCTATTAAGGTTCATTATTTATTATTTTAAAATGGAATATCGGCGACATCTATATCTTCGAAATCTTCACTTTTTTTACTTTCAACCTCCAAGCAAGTTAAAACTCTTTTCGCCCTTTCTAATAAATGATCGAATGTAATTATTTGAATCCCATGCAATTGATCATTCAATAAACGAAACGCTTCCCACTCCCACTTTTTCCATGCGACACTTCTTCCATGAATAATTAATCCTCTGGGTTTTAATGGCACAATATTATTATGATCTTGTATATATTCTACATCGTTTACCTTTTTTTCCGCTTGTAAAATATATTTTGCAGTTTGAGCAATTGCTCCTTGCAATTCTGAATTAGGTATTAAAAATTTCTCTCTATAAAGATAATTATCTCCACTTTTAGATTTGGCCCAAAAAGGAAATGTTGGCTTTTTGATTTCACAGATATCCATAAAACCACCCTCAACCTCAAATGGTAAATCGGTTTGATGGTGAATATCTAATTTTCTTTCTCCAATAATAGCAATACTAGAAGCT
>CAZKUM010000014.1:854-14880 GCA_964555955.1 uncultured Candidatus Saccharibacteria bacterium
CGCCAGTATTCTTCGTCGTGTGCTTCAGCCAACGCAGACTCAAAATCATTAAGAACTTTCTTTCTTTCGATGTGAATTTTGGCCAAGGCTAAATCTTCGGAAATAGAAGAAATATTGTCCTTTAACCAGCCATTCAAATCCTCCCACGAAAGTGCTTCCGATAATTTCTTTAGAATTTCTACCTTATTTTTTTCTGTTATTATTATTTCGTCTTTACTAGACCCTCTTATTATTGTGCGATTACCAGTTAAAATACTATCCGCACCCAAAGGATAGGAGTCTCTTAAAGTTTCAAACAACTCGTATGTTTGTATGGAGTCTAATGAGTACTTAAAACCAAAGTTATTCGGAACCTTACGCAAGTCAATTGTTTTTAATGGCCAATTATCTTTCTCTGATTTTCTTTTTTGAAATAATAAGTCTAAATGTAATCCAATAAATTTTTTTGTTTCCTTATGATCTCTAATAAAAGTAACCCGAACTAGCCGTCTAGTTTCTTTATTGTCACTTGGTAAAATAAGCCAAGGAGTTTGAGCAATATTTTTAGCTTTCTGTTGAACTCGATATTCTCTGATTTCTTTTGAATCCATAATTTTTTATTTTACTAAACCTTCTGATTATTTATTCTGGAACAGGTAAACCTAATTTTTGCAAAGGTAAATATTTAAAATAATATTGGCATCCGACAGAGATTATATAGTCAAGAACATCTTTATATTTGGGATTTCGGAACCAGTCGCTTAATATGTAAATATATTCAACCTCAATATTCAACGAAGCCATAAGTTTTGCATATTGTTTTCTTTTAAAGTCGCAAGTTTGCAATTTTTCGTCAACAGATCCTTCAACTTTTTGAAATTTCACTTCAATAATAAAAAGAGTATTATTTATAATCACATAAATAGCTTCATCTGGTAAAAGTTTTTTAGACAAAATTTTCGTATAATCTACGCCCTTAATTTCAAGAAATTTATATAAGCTATTTTTCTTAAAACTTTTTGCAACTTCTTTATTTTCGTAGTAAATAATATTATTTACTACTTTATATCCCTTTTTTGTTTTAAGGAGATCTAAAATATCTGTCTCTTTTTCAAAATTGAGACCAGTTATTGTATTTCCTCCTCCAATACCTCCTGTTTTCATATTTTTTAAGATAATTTAATATTTTTAATTTCTTTAAACCTTTTTATAGATAAATCTAAATATTTTTTTTCGTTATCTATTCCAACAAATTTTCTATTATTAACCACAGAAGCCAGTCCAGTCGTAGAGCTTCCCGTAAAAGGATCTAAAATAATCTCTCCTTCATTAGTGCTTGCTAAAACTATTCTTTCTAATAAATTAAACGGCTTCTGAGTTGGATGTTTGCCAAATATTTTTTCCCAAGTTTCTGGAGCATTTATAGACCAAACCGACTGCATCTGCTTATTTGGTTTTTTTAAAAAATCTTCAGGCCAATTACCATCTCGCATTTTACTGTAATTAAAAGTATGTTTTGCTTTTGGGTCTTTTATTGCCCAAATCAATGTTTCGTGGCCGGCTGTAAAATATCTGCAACTTAAATTAGGCGGCGGATTAGGTTTACGCCAGGCTATATCGTTTAAAATTTTATAGCCAGATACTTTTAAGGCGAACCCGCAAGAATAAATAGAATGATACGTTCCGCTTATCCAAATTGTTCCATTAGGTTTTAAAACTCTTTTACATTCTTTTATCCAATTCAAATGAAATTCATAATCTTTTTTTAATCCGTTACTTACATCCCATTCGCCCTTATTTACACTAACTTGTTTGCCTGCATGAACCGAGAATCCCCCGTTAGATAAATGATACGGAGGATCGGCAAAAATCATATCAATAGAATTTTCTGGCAATTCTTTAAGCAAGTTTAAGCTATCTCCGTTATAAAGAACGAAATTATCTTGGCAAAAATATGGTTTCTGTTTTATGTTGGATAATATTTTTTCTTTCATTATTCAAATCTTTATATAAGTTTACTCCTTATTCACTTTTTTCTCAATATACACAAAAAAATCCCACGGTAGCAGGATTTTTCATAAGATAAAGATTATTTTTTAGCTCGAAATTAAATTTTTTAAAATAAATTTCATTGTTGCCGGCCAGGAAAATGCCGATAAATGTGTTGGAGCAAAAACAATTTTCTTTTTTCCATAGTTTGGCCTTGCATTCCAGCCGGGAAAAACCATTAAATCAAATGGAGTATAAACTGCATAAATATTTATTTTACTTTTTTCTGCAAAAATTTCCAACTCTTTTAATAATTCACTGTTTGGCCGCAAGTCAATAAATCCGGGTAAATTCATTGTATGAGCCAAAATACTACCCTTGTGCGGAGTGCAAAGCGTAAATAATTTTTTTACTTTTTTGCCATTAAAATATTTTAGATAAGCTAACGCAATAATTCCTCCCTGACTAAACGCAATAATATTAATTTCTTTTTCCTTAACATTTTTTTCTACAAATTCTGCCAGCTCTTTTGCCATTTCTTTTATTGGATGAAGCCCAACCGTGCTTGAATATTCAAACTCATAAAAATTATTAATTCCATTTTCTTTTAAATATTTAATCAGCGGACGGTATTGT
This sequence comes from uncultured Candidatus Saccharibacteria bacterium, assembly GCA_964555955.1. GTDB lineage: Bacteria > Patescibacteriota > Minisyncoccia > Minisyncoccales > Staskawiczbacteraceae > JBBTQL01. The sequence goes on from CAZKUM010000014.1 coordinate 3,459, forward strand.
TTTTTATTTCCGCCAAATCCATGAATAAACAAAATAGGTTCCATATATATTTTATCTTTGAGCAAAATCGCAAATATCTTTAAAGTCGCAGTATTGGCATTGCCAGCCCGGGGTTGCGTTAAACTCGCTGTTTTTTATTTTTTCAATTTCTTCAATTATTTTTTCTTTTTGAGCAATGATTTCTTTTTCTGTTCCCAAAAAAGAGGCTTTTTTGTTGTCCTCCAAATAATAATACGATAACTCTCTTGGCTTTATTTTCAACACTTCTTCTGCTGCAATTTGATAAATTAAAAGCTGTTCTTTATTTTCAAAATCCAATTTATCTTTCGATGGGCCGGTTTTGTAATCAATTATTTCAACGCCGTCTTTTAACTCATCTATGCGGTCTATTACTCCAAACAAAGTATTATCCCCTATTTTTAAATTAAAAGGTAATTCTAACGCCAAAGAATTATTTATTTTTAAAATTTTTGGCGGATTTTTTTCAAACTGCGCATAAAAATCTTTTAGTATTTGCCTGCCCTTTTTATAATACTCTTCTTTATTTTTTTTATCGGGGTACCATTCATCAATCCAGTTTTTCTCGTATAATTCTAAAAGGTAATCAAAATCTTTTTCTTTCTTTTCTTTTATTCCCCCGCCTGCATCGCTATGCCCGCTCGCATCGTTTCGCGAAGCGTTACGGGCGAGCGAAGCATTGCGGGCAGGTTTTTCTGAAAAACCAAATAAATTTTCTTGTTTTAAATTATTATTTTCGTTAACATTTTTCAAAAAGGCATACAAAGTGTTGTGCATTGTTTTGCCAAAAGAAAATACTGCTTTGCCGCGAACCGGAACTTTTAAAATAAAACCAAACTTATATTGCAATGGGCATTTTTCAAAAGCAGCCAATTGGGAAAAAGAAAAATGCTTAGGCAAATATTGAGAAGAAACGCTTTGCGGGATATACTTGCTCGCTTCGTACCCCCTACTCGCCCCGCTAAACGGGGCTCGCCACGCCCTAACCCCTCCGCTCGCAAGCATATCCCGCTCGCTCACATCTGCGTTTTTATACCCCATTTCAGTTAAAAAACGTGAAAGTTTCTTTTTTCTTTGGCCGCCATAATCTTCTGCCGAAGTAAAATAAAGACCTTTTTTTGCCCTTGTCATTGCCACATAGCAAATTCTTCTTTCTTCCTGCAAATGAACATCGCCTTTTGGCTTTATATCTTTAATTAACTCATCTGGAAGCTCAATTGGATCTTTTCTTTCAATTGTTGGAAATCTTTTATCAACCATATTCGCCAAAAAAACATATTTAAACTCTAATCCTTTTGCCCCGTGAATTGTCATTACTTTTATCATATCTGGGCCTTGCTCTGGATTAAACTCCAACTTCCCTTCTTCGCCAGACTCTAACTCTAAATTAATTTTTTCTACAAAACCTTTTAAATTAGAATCTATGTTTGCCTCTTCAAAACTTTTTATTTTTTTGTAAAACTGGTTTAGCAAATCAATTTCTTCTTCTTTATTTTTATCTATTAAATTTTTTAAATATCCAGAATCTTCTAAAAATATTGCCAATATTTCTGAAGCTGATTTTTCGCGGGCGGCCAAGCTGTGTTTTTTTATTAAGCTTAAAATAAAGGCTACTTTTTCTTGCGCTTTTTTTGAAATGCCGGACACCAAGGGCAATTCTTCTAACGTTTCAAAAAGAGATTTTGTTTTTTTGTGGCTATATTGGGTAAGTTTTGCAATATCTGTGTCTAAAATTTCTAAAAATTCTAAATTTAAAATTCTGTAAACAGCTGCGCTCTCGTGATAATTGTCTAAAAGCTTAAAATATGAAATAACATCTAAAATACAGGGCTTTGAATATAGTCCACGAGAAGCTAAAAACTGATAAGGTAAATCAGCTCTTTCTAACGCCTTAATAAAAGGAATTGCCGAGTCGTTTGCCCTTACCAAAATAGCAAAATCGTTATAAACAGCATCTTTGTCTCTTTTTAAAATTTCTAAAATTTTTCTGATTGTTTTGCCAACCTCTTCATCTAAAGTGGTTGCGTGGATATGTTCTGTAATTCCTTTGCCGGTTATATTGGCCGCAAGTTTTTTATCAATTTTATTAATAAATTCCAATCTATCTGGATTGTTTTGCTTTATAAAATTATAAGACAAGTCTAAAATATTTTGGGCTGACCTATAATTTTTAATCAACGAAATTTGTTTAGTTCCACCATGGCCTGACCCCGCCTTGACGGGACCAAAATCATTTTTAAACTGCACTATATTAGAAAAGCTGGCTCCCCTCCACCTGTAAATTGCCTGGTCGTCATCGGCGCAAACAGTTAAATTATTTTTTGGCGAGGCTAGTAATTTTATCAGTTCGTATTGCGACCAGTTTGTATCTTGAAACTCGTCAACCAAAATATATTTAAATTTTTCCTGATATTTTTTTAAAATTAACGGGCGTTTTTTAAATAATTTCAAGCAATAATTTATTAAGTCGCCAAAGTCTAAAAAACTATTTTCTAAAAGCAACTGCTGGTAAGTATGGTAAGCATTTGCCACCTCTCTTATTCTTTCTATTTCTTCTGATTCTGGCGCATCATCTCTTGTTTTTAATTTGTCGGCGTATTCTAAATAATTTTCTGGATAAATTTCTTGGTCTTTGCAGTGCGAAAAATGGTAAATTAAGCTTTGTATAAATTTTGTTGGATTTCCAAGAGCTTTATAATAATCTAAATCAAACCTATTTAAATTTTCTCTTGCTAAAAGCCATGCATCAGTAGAATTTAAAATTTTAAAATCTGTGGGAAGCCCAATATCTAAAGCGTTTTCGCGCAAAACTCTTTCGCAAAAAGAATGAAATGTAGAAATCCACAAATCAACATAGCCGTATTCTAAAAGCCTGTCTACCCTTTCTTCCATTTCAGAGGCTGCTTTTTCAGTAAAAGTTACAGCTAAAATTTCTTCTGGTTTTGCCAAACCTTTTTCTATTAAATTAACTATTCTTTGGGTAATAACTGTGGTTTTTCCAGTTCCGGCTCCAGCTACAATTAAAAGTGGGCCATTTGTATGTAAAACCGCCTCTTTTTGCTCATTATTTAATTTACTTAAATCTAACGCCATATTATGTATATTGTCATATTTTCTGCAAATAAAAAAGCCCATCGGGCATATAAAAATTTATTACGTGGCAGGGGCTGAGGGAATCGAACCCCCATCCGCGGTTTTGGAGACCGCTATTTTACCACTAAACTAAGCCCCTATTTCTTGTTTTCAAGATAACATAATATTTGCATTTTTTCAAATCTATTATTCGTATCTTAATGCTTCAATTGGATCCATTTTCGCAGCCGACACAGCTGGAAAAACTCCAAAAGTAATGCCTATGGTTCCCGAAACCCCAACTCCAATAATTATAGCGTATAACGGAACGCTAAAAGACCATGCCAATCCAAAAGATACGGCTATAAAATAAAGCAGCCAGCTTAAACCAGCACCAATTACAATTCCTATAATTCCCCCTATTACCGTAACCAAAACAGATTCTATTAAAAATTCACTTAAAATATCAGAATTTTTGGCGCCCAAAGCTTTTTTTAATCCTATTTCGCTTGTTCTTTCGGTAATAATAACATACATAATATTCATAATCCCAACTCCGCCAACTATTAAGGAAATAGTGGCAATAGAAATAAGCAAAATGGTAATGCCGTTAAAAATTGTATTAAAAGTATCCATAGCTTGAGCTTGTGTTGTAACAGTAAAGTCTTCTTTCGCTGGATCTTTAATATTATGCAAGCGTCCTAAAGTGTCGCGGATGTTTTTTGCTGTAGCATCAGCCAAATTTACATCTTTAACCTGCACAACCCCCACAAGCAAATAATTAATTCCCAGCATTTTTTTCTGAGCGGTTGCAAGGGGCATATAAATAATATCATCTGCTCCCCCGCTTAAGGCTCCTTGGGGATCATAAACTCCTATCACTTTAAAATTTAAATTTCCTATTCTTACTAATTTTTCAATAGGATCGTCCTGCAAAAATAAATCTTTGGCTATGTTGCTGCCTAAAATAGCAACCTGACTGGCTCCTGTGCCTTCGGCTTCTGTCCAAAATCTGCCATTATTTAATGTGTGCTTGTCTATTGAAAACATTTCAGGTCCTGCCCCGTAATAAATTACGCTTTTTGCCCTGTCCCTGTAACTTACCACTGCCTGGCCGGTTGCAATTCCATATGCTCCCGCAACATTATTTATTTTTTTTATTGCATCAAGATCAGTTGATTTAAAAGAAGTAATTTGCACGGTTGCTGTAGCCCGGCTAAAATCGGCCGACGCGGCATTGCTGTTTGCCCGGTTTTTTGTGGTGGGCGGAACTCTTGTTTCAATAAAAAGCGTGGCAATGCCAATAACAATTCCTAAAGTTGTAAGCAAAGTTCTCGCCGGATTTGATTTTAATGCCCTAATAGATTGTTGAAATGCCTTAAACATAATAATTATTCGTATCTTAATGCATCTATTGGGTTTAATTTTGATGCTTTTAATGCTGGATACAGCCCAAAAATTACACCAGTTAAAATTGATACGCCAATTGCTAGTAGAACAGACCAAATTGAAACCACAAAAGCCCAGTCGTATCCTAAATAATGCATCATTAAAGATATTAAATAAGAAATCACTGTGCCAATTATAATTCCCATTAGACCGCCAAAAAAAGTTAACACGCCTGCTTCAAGCAAAAATTGATTCATAACGGCTCTATTTGTTGCTCCCACCGCCTTCCTTAATCCAATTTCCCTTGTGCGCTCTGCCACTGTGGCTAACATGATATTCAAAATTCCTATTCCTCCAACTACCAAAGCAATTGCAGCCATTGCTGTCAAAAAAAGGCGAAGCGCATTTGTTATTGTGCTTAAAATATCAATTGCATCGGCCATATTTCGCACAGTAAAATCAACATCAGCTTCGCTCCGTATGCGGTGGCGCTGTTTTAAAAGATTTGTGACATCGTCAATGGTTTGTTGGATATTCTCTGGCGAATCAACTTTTATATCAATGGCCCTCAAATAATGTATGCCAAGCAACTGTTGTTGGCCTATTAACAAGGGCATATAAATTTGGTCGTCTAAATCTAAAAACAACGAGCTCCCCTGCTTTTTTGTAACACCCACTATTCTCAAAGGAATTCCTCCGGCTTCTGTCTGCGAAGCTGTCCTAACTTTTATTACTTGCCCCACCGGATTCACTCCAGATTGTAAAAACAATTCTTCGGCAACCGTGGCGCCTAAAACAGCAACGTTTGCTGAACCTTCGCCTTCCTGCTGGCTGAAAAATTGGCCCCCAGCCATTTCAATATTTATTACTTGAGGCATTGAATATTCAGTGCCCATAAAATTTGTATCTATTGTTTTATTTTGCCATGTAACAGAGGCCGATCCCATAACCGCCGCAAAAACATCTTTGGCATGAGGCACCTGCCCCGAATTTCTTATGGCCTTAGCGTCTTCGTTTGTTAAGGTTGTAATTACAATTCCAAATAATTGAGCTGGCGGGCCATTTTCATTGCTTTTTCCGGGCTGAACGCTTAAAAGGTCAGATCCCAATTTTGTAATTTGACCTAAAATTAAACTTTGCGCGCCGGCTCCCAATGCAATTATAATTATCACTCCTGCAACACCAATAACAATGCCTAAAATAGTCAAAAAAGACCTGCCTTTTCTGGCAAGCAGAGTTTTAAATACGAGTTTTGTTGTTATTAATAAATCCATAGAAATAATTTGACAAATACTTATAATGGGTATAAATTAAAATATTGCGTTAATTTTCACTTTTCAAGGGAGAATATCCAATGACAAGAGAGACACAAGAAGTTAGAAAAGAAGGCGGAATCAGATTCAGGTTTGCGCCTTCCTGGGAGTGCTGGTTTGCTGTGGCAAGTAAAGAAGTTCGGGTATTCCCTCCAAAAAACGTTGGCGACCCCTGGGTAGTTAAAGCTCCTAGAAGGGATATAAAAGATGCCATCTTCTCTGGGGAAAACGCAGAAGAAAAAGCGTTTGCTTATGCCATATCAATTGCTCGTTAAGGGTAATAGGAACTCTTCGGAGTTCAGTTCGTGCCCCCAATAGTGCAATCATCTACACTGGGGGCTATTTTTTTAAAAAAATTATTTAACAAGGTTTTTTTCTGCATGCGCAATTGTTCTATTATTTACTTTTTCATCAGAAATAATTTCTCCGTCTTTTATGCGAATAATTCTTTTTGCGTGATTTGCAGTATCGGTTTCGTGAGTAACTAAAATAATAGTATGCCCTTGTTCGTTTAAATGCTGAAGTATAGACATTACTGCGTTTCCTGATTTTGAATCAAGGTTTCCTGTCGGCTCATCGGCAAAAATTATAGCAGGATCGCAAACCAAAGCTCTGGCTATTGCCACTCTTTGTTTTTCTCCGCCTGAAATTTGGTTTGTAAAATATTCTAATCTATGCGAAAGCCCCACTGATTCTAAAGCGTCTTTAGCTAATTTATCGTGGTCTTTTTTCTTACTGTAAACTAAAGGCAATTTTACGTTATCTAAAACAGTGGTGCGACTTAACAAATTAAATGATTGAAACACAAAACCCACTTTTTCATTTCTTAATTCGGCAAGATATTCGTCTGTAAAATTTTTAGTGTCTTTGCCTTCAAATTTATACAAACCAGAAGTAGGTCTGTCTAAAAAGCTTAAAATGTGCATTAATGTAGATTTGCCAGATCCAGAAGGCCCCATAATTGCCACAAATTCTTCTTTTTTTATAGTAAAACTAACATCATGAAGAACACTGGTTATAACTCCTTCGTTAGTATAATCTTTTTTTAAATTTTCAACTTCAATTAAATTCATGTACTAAGGCTTTAAATAGGTAATAATTTCTTGGCCGTCTTGTATGCCTGAAATAATTTCTATAAGCCCTCCATCAGCTTGCATTCCTGTTTGCACCTGAACTTCGTGATAAGTTTTCTTTTTTAGATCATCAATAACTCTAACATATTGGCCATTATTTTTATTAATAACAGCAGATGAAGGAACGGCAAGGACATTGTCTTTTTTGGCAACCAAAACAGACATATTTGCTGTCATACCCGGCTTAATTTCTGGAATATTTTTTAAGCTTCCTGTAACTTTATAATTTACTACTCCAGAAATCACAGTAGATGAAGGATTAATTGTTAATATAGTTCCCTCAAAATGCTTATCGGGCCCTAAAGCGTCAAATGTATAATCAATTTTCTGATCAATAGATAAAGAGGCAATATTTGCTTCGCTTACATTAGCTTCAGTGTGCAAATTGCCTACATCTTCTAGCGTAATAGCTTCTGCTAATGCAGTGGCTTGCTCGCCCACCTTTGTATCAACCTTAGTAATTGTGCCGTCGGCAGGAGCAAATATTATTAAATTATTTAAAGTGGCGCGCGCTGCAGCTACATCGGCCTCTGCTGAAATTATTTTTGCATTAGCCAAATCAATATCTTCTTTTAAATTTAATGCGCTTTGCGCTTCTAATAAAGCAACTTTGTACGAAGCAATACTGTTTTGAGAAGTAGTTACGCTGGTTAAGGCTGTATTAATGTTTGCCTTCTGGGTGTCTAAAGAAGCTTTATCTGTAGAAGAAACATTTACATAATAAACGCCCTCGTCGCATATACTGCGTATTATTTTTAAAAATCCGGAAACTCTATCTAAAGTATCTATTGTTTTTGAAATAGCCAAATTAATATCTTCTTTTTTAAGGCTTGTTTTTGCTAAATCTATATAGGGCTTTAAATCTGTTAAATTTTTATTTATTATTTCAACATTGCTTTTTACTATAACTCCCTGCTGGTCTTCGTTGCTAAAATAAGTGTTTCTAATTGAAGATGCTGTTGTATAACTGTTATAAATTTTAGTGTAAGAATCGTTTAAAACAGCTAACGACGAACTGTAAGTATTATCTAGGTTTTGTTGAGCCGAAGCCACTGCGTCTTTGCTTGTTTGAATATCTTCAGCAGTTGCTCCATTTATTAATTTGTCGTAACTGGCCTGCACTTGCGCTAATGATCCTTCGGCGCTCATTAAATTCGCTCTTGCTGAAGATTGGTCTAACACAGCCAAAAGTTGGCCTGCTTTAACTTTGTCGCCTTCGTTTACCAGCATCTGCCTTACCACTCCGCTTGCCTGAAAACTTAAACTAAGATTAGTTTTGCTTACCACCTGCCCTGTTGCTAAAACAGTTTCTTCTAGGTTTTGTTTTGAAACAACTCCAGTTTGAATATTGCCAGAACCCTTATTTCTTCCAAATAATAAATATCCCAAAGTTAAAACAACTAATAAAATTACTGCTATCCAAATTATTTTTTTCTTTGTAAAATTTTTCTTTATAAAATGTTTGAAATTTTTCATATTTTAAAATAAAAATAATTAAATATCATATTAATAATACCAAAAATCATCGTATACTACAAATACGAAAAAACTAGAAAAATTGTTGTTTTATTATTTTTTTGAAAAGTACCACTTTAATACGTCATGAGCTACTGGCAAAGTTGCAGAACGCAACCCCTGAACATCTTCAATTGTAACCACTAAAACTATTTGCGGATTGTCGTACGGGGCAAAAGCTGATGTCCATGTGTTAAAATGGCCGGCTCGCGAAGTTTCGGCTGTTCCTGTTTTTGAAGCAACGGGAATTGGTAAATCGTTTAAATAATAAGACGAGCCATAAGATTTTTGCACAGCGTCTCTCATTCCCTCTCTTATAATCTGCAGGTTTGCTGAATCAATAAAATTTTGTCTTGTTATTTCCGGCTTGAACTCTTTAATAATGCTTTTTGAAGAATCAACAATTTTTTGAACAACTTGCGGTTTATATAAAGTTCCGTTGTTTGCAATAGAACAATAAGCTGCAGCTACTTGTAAAGGAGTAACCATTAAGTCTGACTGGCCAATTGCTAAGTTATAGGTGTCTCCATTCCACCATGGCTCATTTTTTGTTTGTTTTTTCCATTCTGGAGTTGGAATAAAACCTGAAAATTCTCCAGGCAAATCTACTCCTGTTTTTTCACCCCAGCCAAAAAGCGAAAGATATTTTTTAATTCTTGCTGGCCCTAACCCCTGCTGATCTCCATATCCTCCGCCAACCGTATAAAAATAAATATTTGAAGAAACAGCAATGGCTTCTCTCATATCAACCAAACCGTGTGGTTTTACCCCGCCAAATCTATAAACTACATTTGGATCATATTGGCTGTGGACTAAAATATATCCTGGATCATTTATTTGTTTGTCTGGCGAAATTAATTTTTCTTGCAAAGCCCCAGATGCTTCAAAGGGCTTGATAGTTGATCCCGTCGGATATTGAGCGGCAATCGCCCTGTCAAAAAGCGGCTGGTTTGTGTCGTTTTGTATTTTATCAAAATCTGTTTTTGAAATGCCTTTTGAAAAGAGATTATTATCATAAGAAGGATAAGAAACCATAGCTAAAATACCGCCGGTTCTAGGGTCCATTGCAACTGCAGCTCCTTTTTTTGAGCCGATTTCTTTTATACTTTTTTCTAAAGCATCGTAAAGTGTTGTTTGAAGACTTGAATCTAAATACAATACTAAATTTTCACCGGATTTAGGCTCTAATACCGTTTTATTTCCTTTACTTATGCCAATGGCATCTTTTACCGCTTCAAGTTCGCCGGGAGTTCCCCTTAAAATATTTTCGTAAGATTTTTCTATACCCGTTTTGCCAATATAATCATTTACTGCATACTGCTTAGAATTACTTAATTCGCTTTGATTTATTCTGCCGGTATATCCCAATAAATGGGAAAAAGTTGCGGCAAAAGGATAATTTCTTATTACATTTTTTTCTATTTTACAAGCTTTGAGCTCATTTATTTTTGTTTCTAAAACTAATAATGGCTCTTCTAAAATGTTTTCATAAACCAAAACTTCTGGTTCTTGCGCATTTTCAAATTCTTTTTTTAATTCTTCTAAATCTTTACCAGTAGCCTTAGCTATGTTTTCTATTTCTATCAAAGCACTTGCTGGGTCTGCTGATAATTTTCTTTTGTCGCATAATAAATCAAAAGCCGGAGAATTTGAAACAAGTTTTTTTAAGTTTTTGTCATAAATTATCCCTCTTTCTGGCCGTATTAAAGCAATGCTTCCTTTGTTGTTTTCGCTTAAAGTATAAAGTTCTTTTCCTAAAATTGTTTGCAAATAAAAAGTTTTCAAAAAAAGAGTGGCAGCTACTATAAAAAAAATAAAAAATAATGCGTACACTATTTTTTCTGACACTGGCACTTCAAATTTTTTTTCTGAAATGCCCAATTCTTCTTCTTTTATTTTTGCCAGCTTATCTAAAAAAACCTCGTGGGTTTCTATGCTTCCTCCCGCCTTTTTAATTTTATATTTATTATCTAAAAACATTACTGTAATAATTTTAATTGGCGTGAAGGCGCTGAAAATAGTTTAAATTTTTTAATTATGTAAAAAAATAAAATAGCTAATGCTAAATTATATATTGTATAAGCAAAATCTGCCCAGCTAAAATTAAAAGAAAAGCGCAAACCTTCTAAAAAATAAAAACTTAAATTTAAAAATAAATTATAAAAACCTAATGATAAAACAAATATAGGGATAAAATACATTATCAGTTGATGCTCCTGCCTTTCTTTTAAAAGCGATAGCGATTTTTTAACAAAAAACGATAAAATTAATAATAAAATTATATTCACTCCAAGATAATTATTAGAAAATATGTCTAAAAATAATCCTGCTGTTATGCCTAAAAATAAATCTTCCCAATTTAAAACTGTATCTTTTGTTGCTGAAAAAAAGGTAAAAATAAAGAAAAAAATTAAAATAAAATTAGGGGTTGCCCCTAATATATTAAAATGTCCAAAAAAGCTGTTTTGCGCAGCTCCTAAAAAATAAAAAAATATAATTAAAAATAAATATTTTATCCACATGCATTATTAATTTTTGTCTTTTTTGTAATCTAAAATTACAAAAAGTCTGTCAGTGTTTTTAATATTATTAAATGTCTCTATTTCTGCTGTTTGAAAAGGCTTTAAATCACTTTTATTTTTTGAAATGATTTTACCAACAAGAAGATCTTTTGGAAAAACTCCCTCTAAAGCAGATGTAGTTAAAATGTCTCCGCTTTTTATTTCTGCATCGGTTGGCACAAGGTCTAAATAAACGCCCAAATTACCCTTTCCTTTTATCACGCCGTAAACAGGGGCCTTTGTAGGGTCATCCTGCTGTATTTTTACATCTAAAACACTGCTTTCATTAGAAATAAGCATTACTTCTGAAAAATTTTTGTAAACCTTAAAAACCTTGCCAAAAAGAACATTTTGCGAATTAATCACTGCCATATTCAAAGATATTCCATCGGCCAAACCTTTGTTTATAGAAATAATATCA
>CAZKUM010000014.1:14890-16654 GCA_964555955.1 uncultured Candidatus Saccharibacteria bacterium
GTAATAAATCGCATGTCACAAGAACTGCATTATTTTCTCTAGCTATATCCTGTAAAGAAGAAATTCTAGCCAACAACTCTTGATTTTCTGATTTTAAATTACTATTTTCCTGCGATATGCCGCTTGAATTTAACAATGACGTAAAAAAAACAGACGAATCAACGCCAGCACCCCAAAGTTTTTTTTCAATTGGCGAAGACAGCAAATAAAAATAATTTTTAATTTGTTTTTGAAATAAGTTTAGAACTGCAATAAAAATAAATAAAAAAACAAAAACAATTAAAATTCTTGACGATGCTGTTTTTTGCTTATTCAAAGGAATGTCCATAATATATTATCATATTATTATCACCATTATTTTACATCACCGCATTTTATATTGCAAATCAGGTTTTTACAATATAAAAAATAGTACGATTTTTCGCTCCAGCGAAATTTCCTCCCACTATATTAATTTATTTTAAATATAGATTTAATTTGCTCTTCATTATCAATAAAATCAAGCAGGCCAAACCGAACATATTTTTCTAATTTAAATAGTTTAACCAATGCATTTATTTCTCTCTGGCAATCATAAGGAAATAAAAATAAACTTTCCTGCAACCTATAAAAACCTCCCAACTTCATACGATATCTAATTGCGTCTCTCCCCTTTTTATATTCGTCCGGCACGTCAAATGCAATCATGCGCCATTTACCGTCCCATTTTTCTTTTTTATTTTGAAAATTTCTAAAACTTATATTTAAGGCTCGCAGTTTTCCCTTTTCGGTTAACGAAACAATTATAGAACCATCGTAATTTTGTTTTTTTTGTATTAATTTCTGCTTGTTTAAACCGCGGATTTCGTTTTTTATATTCTTTGAGTTACAATGATCAAAATATTTTGAAATCCAAAGACCTTTTTTCATTCGATAACTAAAACTATAGTCTACACAGTCGTATAAATACACTAATATTTCATCAATTTTGTTCATAGAAATTATTTTTATAAGACTTTAATCATTTTTATTTGCTTATTATATCACAAATAATTTTATACTGGTAAAATTTTTCGCTCCAGTTAAAAATATTACCGCTCGGTATAAAACCTTTTGGTCTCGTGTTATTGCGTTTACAATAAAAAACCCGAGCGCGAAATCTCGGGTTTTGCTAATTCTTCTGTCTACTTTTTTATTTATGGTCTGTCAGAGTCTTCTCTAAATATCCTAATTGAACACCACGATAAAAAAGACATCAAGAGACTTGTAAGAGAAAAAAACACTGTGAACACTAGCGAAGGAAAATTGACATACTCAAAAAAGAAATATGCTGATATTGCTAAAAAAATAGACGATATTAAAAGAGCTATGGAGCAAAATACAATAAACTTTTTATCCTGCTCGTTATGAAGTTTTATATCTCGAAAAATTTCTTCCTCGCTTTTCATGATACGCCTCCGGTTTGAAGTTGCGAAACAATTTTAATATTAGCAAAAATTATAAAAAATGCAACGAAAAACCCCGCCTTGGCGGGGCTTTAAAGAATTAAACACAAGGGTGGCAACTACCTACTTTCGCGCAAAAGCACTATCATCGGCCTTGATGTATTTCACTTCTGAGTTCGAAATGGGATCAGGTGGGACAACATCAGTATAGTCGCCACCTTTGTGTTTAATTGGTAAAAAAATACATAAAATCTGTATCTATCCTTACGCTAAAAAATAAAATGATTTATTAGTACTCCCCGGCTGAATGCCTTACGGCACTTACACCTGGAGCCTATCA
>CAZKUM010000015.1:0-16122 GCA_964555955.1 uncultured Candidatus Saccharibacteria bacterium
TCATGCTCTGACCAAAAGAAGAACAAACAAAAACCATCGAAAGTAACCAACGGGTATCATTCTTACCGACCCCCTAACTAGCCCTCTTTCCTACATTCATACTTTAATACTCAACCAGCAGTCTTGTCTAATACTAGCAGAAGCGTGTTCCATTTATGAAATACTCACTCATGGCTGAGGCCTACGAGAAGATCGAATCTACAACAAAACGGTTGGAAATGACGGAGCTAATAAAGCCACTATTTTTGATTTTTTATCAGTTAAATTTAAAAGCTCGTTTGCCTCGCCCGTTAGGCCTCGCTCATAGGCTAACGGCTGAGAGCTACGGCCGAGCGCTTCTGAAGATAAATTTTCCATATAATAAATGAAACTAATCCGCCGGCCAAGGCAGTTGCCAGTTGGTTTAACCCCATTGATTGCAAAAATATTTTTGGCGCAATATTAAATTTAAAATAAATGTTAGCAGTTATAAACAAAAATAAAAACTTTAACGTAGCCGAACCAAGCACTCCAGCTGTATATAGTATATTTTCATATTTGGCGTTACAATTAAATGCTTTTTTAAAAGCAATAATCAAAATTAAATTACTCAGCCAGACAAACGGCATAAAATATATTAAAAACGGCGTTAACGGGCCAAAAATTATTCCTCTTGATAAAACTCCTAAACTCGGGAAAATTGCCAAAGGCAAATAATATTTGCTTGGCAAAAAAATAACAGCCAAAAATAAACAAGCATTAACAATTGTTCCAACTAATAATTGAGGGTGTCCCAACGAAAAAGGAATAATTATAGATAAAATAGACAGCCCTGCAAAAACTAAACTTGAGGCAACGGCGCTTAAATTAATTGGAAAACTTATTGATAATGTTTTTTCTTCCATAAATTTATTTTTTGTTTTTACCTGTCTTCTTCCCCTTCTTCTAAAACAGCCTCCTTCATTTCTCTTTTCCCGATTACCTCCGCTAAAATTATAACAACGCCAATTCCTATTATTTGTAATATCGTGCTATTGGTTGCTTTCCAAATAACAAGTGCGGAGATTATTATAAAAACCCAATAAGCAATTTTAACTTTTTTTGTTTCTTTCATGAATTTAAAAAATTTAATTTATTAAAACGGACTGTTTTTATCTTTTGACTGAGATAATTTCAAAAGTATCGTGGTCTTTTTCAAATTTAATGCGATGTAAATCAAAAAATCCTGCCTGACCCAGCAAGAGGCTCACTGTGGGGCTATCTACAAAACAAACAGGTATTTCTACCTGTTCAGCTATCCCATCTACTTTTATTTTAACTTTTTCTATGCGGAAACCATTTATATGACCGCTAATTCCTGTAAATTTAGCGGATTTCGCGTCAGACAAATCTATACCTAACAATTCGGCTATTTCTACGTTAAACATTGAATAATCTGCACCTGAATCTAAAAGAGCATCAAACTTTTTACTTTCCTTCGTTCCGAAAATATCTACAGATATCATTGGTCTTTTTATCCATTTACAACTTCTATCGGGTGGGTAAAAAGAGGTATATTTGTATTTCATAAATTATAAGCTCCTGGCATATAAAAAGAATTGCTGGGTAATAATTTTAAAAACACAACATCCTTTCCTTTTACTTTTGCCGCAACATCTCTTAAACTCTTACCGAAGCTAAAAACTATTTTGTGGTCGCGAGAAATAGCGATCCACATATTAGGATATTTTTGAGACAATTTTCTTAAATCGTAATTTCTATTTTTTGTTTCCATAATATTGTTTATTATATTGTATACTTAATACTAACAAAACAATGAAAATTATTCAATTGTCGCACAATAGCCTCCTACTTGAATCGGACAAGTGTCTGCGGTTTACAAAACCGCTGCTTTGCCACTAAGCTAAGGAGGCAAAATTTAGAACTTATTTTTTATTTTTTATGCTTTTATCTACTTCTTGTGCTTTTTTGCGGATACTGTGCAATGAATGATCAATTTTTGTTTCAATTTTCAAGGTCATAATTTTAACCCACGAAAGAAATTTGTGCAAAAGTATCTGTTTTTTTAAAACAGTTTGAATTTCTTTTATTTTATCTTCTATTTCTGCAATAATCTGATGATTTCTTAGCCCCATGTTTCCATTGCGCGGCAATTCAATTAAAACAGGAATTTTGCGATATAAAATAAAAACTATTACCAAAAATGAAACTAAAAAAATAATTGTGGCGATTAGAGTAAGCATTTTAAATTAGTTAGATTTCGTATCTCGCAAACCTCTTAATTTCTATGTTTTCCCCTATTTTTGCAACCGTATCTTCAATAAGATTTTTTATTGTTTTTGCCTCGCCCGTAGGGCTACGGCCGAGGGAATCGCTCTTTATCCAAACCTGGGACATTAAACAAATTTCTTCTTTATATTTTTTTATTTTTCCTTCAATAACTTGTTCAATAATTTTTTCAGGTTTTCCAGAATCTTTTAATTGTTCTTTATAAATTTTTATTTCACCGTCTAAAAATCCTTCTGGAATATCGTTTTCGTTAACATATAAAGGCTTTTGCGCTGCTATTTGCAGGCAAATTTCGTGCGCCAATTTTTTAAAATCAGGCGAATTTGCCACAAAATCGGTTTCACACCTTATGTCTAGCAATACGCCAGTTTTTGCGTTTGGATGTATATAAGTGTCAATAATTCCCTGTTTTGCCTCCCTGTCGGTTTTTTTACTGAGTACTTTTTTGCCCCAAATTCTTAAAAGCTCTTTTGCTTTTTTTACATCGCCATTAGCTTCTTGTAGTGCCTTTTTAATTTCTGTTGGAGAAACTCCGGTTTCATCCCGAAGCTGCTTTATTTGATCAATAGTGATCATTTTAAATAAAAAATTATTTTCGTAAATTTTCTAATGATTTTGAGTTTTTTATTGTTTCAGAAACTTTTTCTAAAATATATTTAACAGATGAAATTGCGTCGTCATTTGCCGGAATTAAATAATCGGCTATATCTGGATTTACATTAGTATCTGTTATTGCAATTATTTTTACTCCTTTTCTTTTTGCTTCTCTAGCGCAGATTTCGTCTTTTTTAAGGTCAAAAAGCAAAATGGCTTCCGGCAACTTTGTCATATTTTTAATTCCTTCAAACTTAATTCTTAATTTTTCCATTTCTTTGTCAAATTTGATTCTCTCTTTTTTTGTATATTTTTCCAATTCTCCGGTTGCTTTCTTTTTTTCAAGGTCTTTAAAATATTCTACTCTTTTTAATATGGTTTCTAAATTAGTAAAAGTTCCCCCGAGCCATCTTTCAACAACATAAGGCATTTCACATGCTTCTGCCGCTTCCTTAACAATTACTCTCATTTGTATTTTTGTGCCTACAAAAAGAATTGTTTTGCCATCTTGAATCAACGTAGAAATAAATTTTAACGCTTTTTCAAATTCCTTTGCTGTTTTTTCTAAATCAATAATATTGACATTATTTTTAATGCCAGAAACATACAGCTTCATTTTTGGATGCAAGCTCGAAACTTTGTGACCAAAATTCACTCCAGCCTGCGCCATCTCTTCTACATTAATTTTTGTGTCTTTATCCATGTAAATTTGTTATTTTATTTCTTCCCGACAAAAGCGCTTCGCGCATTTTGACGGGCCCGCCTAAATGCTTTAGCTTTTGGCGGGTTTCTTTTTTGTGATTACTTTCTTTTTAGACGCCCTTTCTTTAAATTTTTGTACTCTTCCTAAAGTGTCCAACACCTTTTCTTTCTTTGTATAAAAAGGATGGCACTGAGAGCATATTTCAGTTTCTATAAATTCTTTTGTTGAACCAACAGTAAAAGTATTACCGCACGAACAGCGGACTGAAGCTTTATTATAGTATTTTGGATGTATTCCCTGTTTCATAATTAAAATAATCCTAATCTACGAATTTATCCTAATGCCGCGAATATACATTCGGAACATTTGGATTTTATTTGTAGTATTCGGATTATGTTTTTTATATTACCAAACTTTTCCCCAAAAGACAATAGCAACAATAAAAAAGGGCGGCAAGGTCCTCTCAAAGAGATTTCCAAGCCGCCCATGCCAAAGAAGAACGTTTGTGAGTGTTACCGTCCACCCGCCGCTGGCGCCTCGGCCCAATTTTAGGGTTGCACACACATCCGACCATTGGACATACTAGCTTAGTTCGTCTCCTACTCTCAAATTGTGTGCAGAAACAACTGCTATGCCTTCCGAATTTGACATTGCCCTCTGCGCAGAGGACATATATTTTCATCGGTAACAAAACAGTGTCTCTTTTGAGATTCAAAGACCACAATAGCCAGACATCACTGCCGTGGACTTCCGATACCCTCCACGCGGAAACAAACGTTCTTCAAACTAGCCTGACAAGTTACTAACTAAACATTACCACAGAGTATTTTCAGATGCAAGAATTTGTTTAGATTAAAACTAGTGGTAACGTTTTTGTCGAACGGCAAAAAAGTTACCGCTTGGATTTAACGAAAATAATTTGACGAATAATTTAACGAGAATAAAAATTATTGCAAAAAAAAGACGGTTACCTTAGCAACCGCCCTACGCACACACTTTCAAAACTCTTCAATTATTTTAGCTATCACCTTAAGGCGACAGCTTCGGGTAGCGGTTATACGTTGCTCGACTTCCTTTACCCGACGTCCAAAAATTTCAAATGCTTTTTGCTCTGCTTCTTGGTCATTCGCTGCCTGGAAAATTTTGCAATAATTGATGACTCCAGTAAAAGAACGCAGCTCTTCTTCACATACAACAATGTAATTACTCACGGCTCACCTCCTTTGCTTAGAATATTTGTTCTGATTAAATACTACCAGATAATCTTTTCAAAATCAAGATTTTGTGATAAACTTTTAAAATATGAACGATGAAATAGATTTCTCAAAATTTACAGCAGAAGACTGGAAAAACTACAGGCCTGACCCAGCCCAAAGCCCTTCGGGCATTGAGGCGGGCGAAAAACAGTCTGTGATAATTGAAATACGTGCCGGCCAAGGCGGAGATGAAGCCGGGCTTTTTGGCCGCGATTTATACAGAATGTATTCAAGATACGGCCAAACAAAGGGCTGGAAAGAAAAAATTTTAGACTCTAATACTTCAGACGTTGGCGGATATAAAGAAATAATTTTTGAATTGCAGGGTCCTGGAGTTTACGACGAAATACAAAACGAAGGCGGAGTGCACCGGGTTCAAAGAATTCCAAAAACCGAGAAACAAGGCAGGGTCCACACTTCAACTGCAACTGTGGCTGTTTTGTTAAAACCCAAAAAAACAGAAATTAATATTTCGCCTGCGGATTTAGAAATTACAACTTACAAATCTTCGGGGCCTGGAGGGCAATATGTAAACAAAACAGAGTCTGCAATAAGAATTGTGCATAAACCAACTGGCCTTGTTGTTACCTGCCAGTCAGAAAGAAACCAGCTACAAAACAAAGAAACAGCATTATCAATTTTGTCGGCTAGGCTTTTAAAACAACAAGAAGAAGCTGATTTATCAAGTTTATCTGCCGAAAGAAGAGAACAAATTCAAACGGCAAAAAGAGCAGAAAAAATACGCACTTATAATTACCCGCAAAATAGAATTACAGACCACAGAATTGATAAATCGTGGCATAATTTGGAAGATATAGTAAATGGAAATTTAGAGCCAATTATAAAAGCATTTTCCCGCGTAGCGGGATCTCGCCCTGCGGGAAAAAAATAATTAGAATATTAGGTCTTGGCAGGAAGATGACATTGTACTGGTATCAATAAAACTTTGAATGCAACTGGCTCGGCTTGCAACCGATCTAGCATAAGCGGACGATCCTCCATAATATCTTGAAGCTGCTCTGCTTTCAGTGCCTGCAGTTTGCGCTGAGGCTCCCAAATCAGACAAATATAATCCGGCCGCAGTAAACGAATCTTTTATTCCCCAAGGGTCAGCAGCCACCCCAAGAAGGCTTTGCAATCTGTCGGCAAATAAATTCCATGTTGACGGAATAAATTGGGCTGGACCCATTGCTCCGCCCCAGCCAGAAGGGCTGCCGCTCACATAAGCTGGTATCCAACAAGATACCGGCGTTTTATATGGATCTCTGCCAGAAGCCGCGGTTATCTGCATAAATATAGGAACATCTCTTGTTGGTTTCATTACCCTAATAGTGGCTGCTCCCGTAGAAATTCTTTTTCCAGCTCCGGTATTAATATCTGTAATAACGCACTGTCCAACATTTTTTCCAATTGCCGACTCTTGGCTGATTATTGCCAAAAGAAATGCCGGCCTTATTCCAACAATATTTGCCGCGGTTTTGGCAACTTCTAATGCCTCTCCAAATGTCGGAACCTTTGAAACGCCAAGAGTTTGAAAAAGCTTAGCTTTTATTTTTGCCGATTTTTGTTCAGCGTCCTGTTTGTCTTTTAATTGCTGCTGGTATTGGGCTTCGGTAAGTTTTAAATATTGTTCTTGCTGTTTTTTATTTTGTTCGTTTTCTTTTTTCTGTAAACTCTGCAAGGCCATTGTTTTTTGTACTTGGTTTACTTCCCCGTCCATTTTTACTTTTTGACCCTGAAGATAATTTTGTAAATTTTTAGTGGTTTCCATTAAATCGCTTACTTTGGAATTTAAACTTTCTAAATACGCTAAATTACTAAAAAAATCAGAAAGGTTTCCCGAAAGCAAAATTTCAAATGACGGTTTTTTGTCTTCTTCGTATATTGACCTCAAAATATTAGTAATTTGTTCTTGTGATCCCTCTATTTTAGAAGAAGTTTTACTAATTGATTTTTGCGTGTCATTAATTTGAAAATTAAGCCCTTTTACTACAATAGTCCCCTGATTAATTTGAGCTTCAAGGCTTTGTATTTTCTTTTTTAAAGTTGATACTTGGGTTGAAAGAGTATTTTTTTGTTGAGCGGTTTTTGTAAGGTCTTGCGCAATTTGCTGTGTTTGATCATCATAATACTTAGCGCATTTTTCAAGAACCGTCCTGCAGTCAGCAGAATTTAAATTTTGACAGCCATTATCTGCTTCAGAAAGCTGCTGGCATGTTGCCCCTAAGTCTTCAGCTAATGCAAAATATGGCAATATTAGTGCCGTAAAAATCACGATAAAAATTGTTTTAACAAAAGGTCTTAGCATTACAAATTAAAATAATTAGGCAAATTTCATTTTTATTATCTCATTTATTCTACAAAAAAACAACCCTGTTTTTCACAGAGTTGTTTAATTTTACGATTATTTATTTGTTTCTTCCACTATTTCTTCTTCTTTCTTTTCCTTCTCTACTTTTTCAACTTTTGAAACATCTTCTTCTACAGGTTTTTCTAAGTCTTCTTCAACTTTTTGAGCCTTTGCTACCGAAACTATAATTTCATCTGGCTTTTTAAAAACCTTAATATCTTTTGGCAAAACTAAATCTTTAATTAAAATATGGTCTCCAAAATTATTCAATCCGTCAATGGAAACTTTAATTTCGTGAGGAAGGTTTTGAGGCAATGCTTTAACTTCAATTTCTGTTATATTTTTAATTAAAGTTCCGCCTAAATCCTTAATGGCAGGAGATGTGCCTTCAAAAACTAAAGGAATAGTAACCTCCACCTCTTCTTTTAAAGATGTTTGAAAAAAATCAACATGCAAAAATTTATCTGAAACAGGATCTTTTTGAATTTCGTGTATTAAAACCGGCCTTTTTTGCTTTTCCCCTTCTATTAAGAGTTCAACCAAAGAGCTTTCTCCTGTTTCTTTAAAAACTTTTTGAAAATCTTTATAATCAATTTCCAAAGAAACATTCTTTACTCCATGGCCGTAAACCACAGCAGGAATTTTTCCTAATTCTCTTGCAGCTTCTGTTTTTTTACCAAAATCATTTCTAATTGTTGCGTTTAATGAAATCATTATTATTTTTTATTTAGTTAGTTCTTAACATATATGCATTGCACAGGACATGCTTCTACTGCCGAGTTTGCGCATTCTATTTTTTCCACTTCTAATTCTTCCATTTCCCCGCCTTGACTCTCGCCTCGACTCGCCTCGCGTCGAAGCGGGTTCGGCGAAGCGGGCGGCGAGGCAGGTTTTTTATCTGCCCCTATAATATGAGACTTGCCGTCATTTATTAATTCAAAATATTTAGGGCATAACACTGCGCATGAACCGCACCCTATGCATTTTTCTCTTTCTAATATTATTTTAGACATAGTGTCTTTTTATAATGTTTATATACTAATATATAATTTTAACTTTGTAAATACCTGCCTGCCGGCAAGGCAGACTAGGCTTTATTTTGGCTTGAAAATAATGCTATTTTTGATTCAACAATATTTTGGACTGCTTTTTCTGCTTCTGGCAAATATTTATAAGGTGTTGTTTCGGTTGGATCATTATTTAACGTTTTTCTCAGATTATCAGAAAATGCAACTCTCAATTCGGTATTTATATTTATCTTTACAATTCCCATTTTTATTGCTTCTTTTATATCTTCTTCTAAAACCCCTGAACCTCCGTGCAAAACAAAAAGCATATTACTAACCTTTTCTTTTACAGCCATTAAAACATCTAATCTTAAATTAGGGTCAATGCCTAAAGCTCCAATACCGTGAAAATTTCCCATACTAATAGCCAACACATCAACGTTAGTTTCTTTTACAAATTTTTGCGCTTCGTCTGATTTAGTTAAATTTTCTTCTTTTATCTCAAATTTTTCTGAATAAATTTTAGAAGAATCTGTGCCTATTTTTCCAACCTCCCCCTCAACTAAAACTTTTCTCCATTTTGCGTATTTTACAACCTCTTTTGTTATTTTTATATTTTCTTCAAGCGGTAATTTTGAACCGTCAAAATGCACCGCATCATACCCTGCGTCAATTGCCTGTTTTAAATATTCAAAAGATTTTCCATGGTCTAAATTTAAAAAAATCGGCAAATTTGTTTCTTTTCTTAAAACATTTCTTATGGCAACGGCTTCTTTTAAACCAAAAAACTTGCTTTCACCTTCAGATGTACCTAAAATTACCGGAGATTTTAAGTTTTTACCTGCCTCAACTATAGCCTTAAGTTGCGTAAAAGTTGAAAAATTAAACTGCCCAATCGCCCATTTTTCTGTTTGTGCCTTTTTAAAATAATATTTTAAATTTTTCATACTATTTTGTAATACATGAATTATTTTCTCCGCATTCTTGTTTAGCGACTGAAACTCTTTCAAATTTTGAATTTTTATCTAAAAGGCCTGTTTTTGCTCCAATTTCAGCAAGGTTTGCAGCAGAATTTGCCAGGCCAAGCTGTATTGCCTTTTCAATATCGCCGTTATATTTTATATAATCTGATAAAAACCCAGAAGCAAATGAATCACCAGCTCCCGTTGTATCAATAATTTTTCTGTTTGGATCGGGTTTTGCCGAATATAAATATTTTCCGTCAGAAGCCACCACCCCTTCCCCGCCCTTTGTCATAACAGCCACACCTGGGCACATCTCGTCAATTTTTTTAAAGATCTCCATTTCGTTATCAAATGGAATTTTTGTTAAAAAAGAGGCTTCTTCTTGATTTAAAAATAAAATATTAATTTTTGAAAAAATATTTTTTAATACAGATTCTGGCAAAGCTAATAATTGTTTTGATGGATTTACTGCAATTTTAATTTTATTTTTTTGGGCAAAACTAAATAACTCTTCAAAATTGTCGCACAATAAACCAGCAAGAGGGGCTAAATATATCCATTTTGTTTTTAATTTTTCAAAAGGAACGTCGCCTCTGCAAAATAATTCTGAAGCTCCCCTATAAACCAAAATAGTTCTATCTTCTTCATTACTAGAAATTATAATTGATTGGTTTGTGTGCTTTTCTTTTTTTACTAAAATAAATTTTGTATCTATCTTTAGGTCCTTTAGTTCTCTAACTAGTTCTCTGCCCATAACATCATCTCCTACTGCTCCGCAGAAAGCAGTTTTAAGCCCCTGTTTTGCAAAAGTAGCAGCAGTATTTGTGCCGCCTCCGCCAGATGAAAAAACAATATCTTCAATATCAATTTTAGAACCTAAAGCTAAACAAATGCCTTCCCCTGTTACAAACTCTTTTTCATCTTTTAAAATTTTAAACGACTTAGATTTTAAATGAATATCCTGCGCCGCTGAACCAAAAGTTATAATATCGTACATGAATTTTACGAACAAAGTGAGGAAAATTCATCCCGAGCCCTAAGGCGAGGGATTACCTACTTGTTTTAATTTTTATTTAATTTCTTCTCGGTTTCGGCTATCGCAATTTTTGTTTTTATTACAGAATCTGGATTCAAAGACATTGACTCAATTCCCTTTTCTACTAAAAATTGGGCAAAGTCAGGAAAATCTGAAGGCCCCTGCCCGCAAATGCCTATATATTTATTATTATCTTGGCATACTTTTATAGCTTCTTCAATAAGTTCTTTTACTGCATCATTCTTTTCATTTCCAATACTGGCTAGCCCAGAATTATCTCTGTCTAATCCCAAGGTTAGCTGTGTTAAATCGTTTGAACCAATTGAAAAGCCGTCAAAAATATCTAAAAACTGTTTTGCTAAAATTACATTTGATGGAATTTCGCACATGACAAAAATTTTAAAATTTTTGTCACCCTGAGCCGTGTCGAAGGGTTTCCTTGATAACCCATTTTCCTCCATAATTTTCAAAACTTTTTTGCCTTCTTCAACCGTTCTGCAAAACGGTACCATAACAACAACATTATCCAAACCAAATTCTTCTCTTACTTTTTTAATTGCTTTGCACTCTAAAATAAATGCTTCTTTAAATTTTTCATTATAATATCTTGAAGCCCCGCGAAATCCAATCATTGGGTTTTCTTCTTCTGGCTCATATAATTCTCCGCCAACAAGAGAGCGATATTCATTTGTTTTAAAATCTGAAAATCTTACAATCACTTGTTTTGGATAAAAAGCGGCTCCAATTTTTCCAATTCCCTGCGCTAATTTATCAACATAAAACTGAACTTTATCGTCGTATCCTAAGGTTATTGCATCAATCTTTTTCTTCATTGCCGGCTTTAATTTTTTGTAGTTTATTAAAGCATTAGGGTGTATTTTTATTTCGTTTGCAATAATAAATTCCTCACGGGCAAGTCCAACTCCGTCATTTGGGATAAAACTCAAATTAAAAGCATTGCTCGGCTCTCCGCAATTCATTAAAATTTTTGTTTTTGTTTTGCCAATATTTGAAATATCTGTTTTTTTAATTTCAAAAGGTATTTGGCCGGCATAAACTTTTCCAGTTTCGCCTTGAGAGCAATCAACAGTAACCAAATCTCCTGATTTTATAATTTTTGTGGCATTTCCAGTTCCAACAACACAAGGAATTCCCAATTCACGGGAAACAATAGCCGCATGAGCTGTTCTTCCCCCTTCGTCTGTAATAATTGCCGAGGCCAATTTCATTGCCGGCACCCAGTCTGGATCTGTCATATCTGTAACTAAAATTTCACCCTTTTTAAATTCGCTGATATTTTTTGCGTCCATTATTTTATGCGCTTTTCCCGAACCAATTTTGCTTCCAACGCTTAATCCAGAAATTATAACTTTTAGAGGCTTTTGCTCGCCTGTAAGGGACTTATTTAAAACATAATCTTCTAATACTTTTAGATTTTTCTTGCTCTGCACCGTTTCTGGCCTTGCCTGCACAATATATAATTTGTTTTCTTTGCCGTCTTTTGCCCATTCCATATCCATAGATCTTTTATAATGATCCTCTACAATAACCGACCATTTTGCCAACTGCAAAATTTCTTCATCAGTTAAAACAAAATTTTCTCTTTCTTTTGCAGTTGTTGCAATATTTTTTGTTGTAGCCTTGTCCTTTGCTGCCTGCCTGCCAGCAGGCAGGTAAATCATTTTCATTAATTTTGAGCCAACGTGCTTTTCTATTATCGGCTTAAACCCCTTTTTTAAAGTTGTTTCAAAAACATAATATTGGTCTGGTTCAACTCTTCCTAAAACAACATTTTCACCCAATCCCCAACTGGCGTTTATTAAAACAACATCTCCAAAACCAGACTCTGTATCGCAAGAAAACATAACTCCAGAAGTTGAAACATCAGACCTCACCATTTTTTGCACGCCAGCCGAAAGCCCAACCTGCATATGGGAAAACCCCATTTCTTTTCTATAAGCAATGGCTCTATCTGTAAAAAGCGAAGCAAAACATTTTTTAACAGCTAAAATAACATTTTCTTCGCCACTTATATTTAAAAATGTTTCTTGCTGGCCGGCAAAACTAGCTCCTGGCAAATCTTCGGCAGTTGCAGAAGATCTTACGGCAACGTCTACATTTTCTACTTGATATTCTTTGCACAATTCTTTATAAGCCAAAGCAACATCTTTTTGCAGATCTTCTGGCAAAGTAGCATTTAAAATTAAATTTCTTATTGTTTTTCCGGCCAATTGAAGGGCTTTTATATCAGATGTGTCTAAATTTTTTGTGATTTCTTCTATTTTTTTATCTAAACCTGTTTCTTTTAAAAAATAAAAAAATGCTGAAGCCGTAGTGGCAAACCCGTCTGGAATATTAACACCTTTTGAAACTAAATTATTTATCATTTCGCCTAATGAAGCATTTTTGCCGCCAACAACCGGCACATCTTTTATTCCAATTTCTTTAAACCACAATATATTCTTCATTGTAATTTTAAATTTTTAATTTTATTTGCTATTGCTAATTCTTCGTCTGTTTTAATTGCAAAAATTTTTGTCCCCGCCTTGAGCCGCGCCGAAGGGTTTAATATTTTTAAATCTTTGCAAATCATATTTCTTATTTTAGAACTGCCAAAACCAATAGCGCCAGTAAAAACCAACAAATCACATCCGCCTAAAATTGCAAAATAAGATCCAATATATTTTTGTATTTGATAAACAAAAACATCTAATGCTAATTTTGCTTTTTTGTCCCCCGCCTTTAGTTTATCTAAAATCTTTAACATGCTGTCTTCTCCACAAATACCCTTCATTCCTGATTCTTTGTTTAAAACTTCTTTTGCTCTTTCTGGCCCTAATTCTTTTATTATTTCAAAAATTATTTCGTCGTCAACGTCTCCGGGTCTCGTCATCATAACCAGCCCGCTTAAAGGAGAAAATCCCATTGAAGTATCAATTGCTTTTCCATTTTTAATTGCAGTAATACTGGATCCGCCGCCCAAATGCACACTTATTATTTTTTGAGATTTTTTCTTGTCCGCCATAGCTTTAGCGGCGGTGGAAGCAACATATTCATGCGAAATCCCATGAAATCCGTATTTTCTAAAGCCAAACTTTTCTGCCAACTCTTCTGGCAAAGCATAAACAAAAGCCTTTTCTGGCAAATTTTTATAAAATTCTGTATCAAAAACTGCAATATTCGGCGTATTAGTAAAAATTTTCTGGCAAATTTTTATTCCTAAAACATTAAAAGGATTATGTAAGGGAGCCGCACTATTTAGTGTTTCCAATTTTTTTAATTTTTCTTCTGTAATTTTTGCAGGTTCAAAAAATATATTTTTTCCGTGCACAACTCTGTGGCCGATTTTTGAAATTTCAAAATCTTTTAATTTTAAAATTTCTTCTTCTAATATTTTTTCAAAATCATTTAAATCTAAAACCTCGCGTTTCCCCTCTTTGGCAACTTTTAATTTATCGCCCGCCTTGCCACGAGGCAGGTTGAAAACTTTCCATTTTATTGACTGGCTTCCGCAATTAAGTACAAGAATCATATAATAATTTGACCTTCGCCTGTTTTATTAATACCGGCGGCGTTTCCCTCGTCTGTATCTAAATGCAAACAAAGCTTAAAATCATCTTTTATCCTTACTATAACATTATGAAAAGTTACTGGCCTTTCTCCATCAGTTTTTACAGACACTTTATCATTATTTTTAAGGCCTAATTTAACAGCCTCGCTTGTCGCACAATGAATATGGCGCAAAGCCACAATAAGGCCATCTGTTAAATCTACAACCCCTGCAGGCCCTACAATAACAACCGGCGCCGATTTTTCAATGTCGCCAGAAAGCCTTACTGGCGGATTAACGCCCAAAATAACTGCATCTGTTTTACTGATTTCAACCTGCGTTTTTTGGCGCAAAGGACCTACCACCCTCACATTTTTAATTTCTTTATCGCCAACTTTGATATCTAATGTTTCCTCACAAGAAAAATCAGACGGCTGTGAAAGCCTTTTAAGCTCTTTTAATTTGTATTCCAAACCAAAAAGCGCTTCCAAATCTTTTTGGCACAAATGAATATGCCTGGCTGAAACCTCAACTGGTATTTTTGTTTCCATATTTTTTATTACTTTATTATATACTTTTTTCTGAAAACAAAAAAGTCCCTGCCAGTATTAGTACGGTATTTCCTTTTTTCTCAATTTCCTTTTTTTACTATTTTTTTCGACACATACCAAAGTCTAACGGCCGTATGCTAAACATTCAACGATTTTACCTCCTCATTACTCGGCGGTAGATTTTCTGCAATGCCGGCGCGAATAATTCTGTATAAATCCTACTGCTGTCCACGCTGTTACGATTTACAAGCCTATCTCAATTATGATATATTAAAGCAATTCTCCTAAACTATATGGACGCTCAAAAATTAGGGTACGAAAAAGCAAAGCAACAAGCCAAACAAATTTACTCAAAAATAGGCAGTATAAAATGCCCCGCTTTGAGTGATGAATATGTTTTATTTACGAGCGCTGGATTCGATCATATTTTAAGGAAGAGGCGTATTCCTAGGACAAGAAACGAACAGAAAAGACGTTTTACCCTGATCCGATACGTCGAAAATATAATCAAAAATCCTACTGCTAGAATAGTTTACAGAAAAACAGAAGTAAAAGAAAAAGTTAACAGGCACGGAGATAAAATTTTAATTGAATCAACCGCCCACTTTTGGACATTCATCGAAAAAGTCGATGACTGCATCATAAAAGTTGTGGTGCGGCAGCTGGAAAATAAAGATAAACATTTTTTCAGTGTTATGGGCGATAACGTCAGAATAATCAAAACAAAAAAGACTAGATTCTAAAACTAAGACTATAACTAAAAAATCGCTCACTTTAGAGCGGTTTTTTAGTGTACCTGCCATCAGCTAAAATGCCGATAGAGACTGACGCCTCGCAGGTACATTTTCAGTATATACCTAGACAGGATACCCTGTCAATAGATAATACGTTATTCTGATTAAATTATTTGTTAAAGTCTCTTTCCTACGAATTCCGCAAACTCAGCCAATCGGCAACTGTACCCCCACTCATTGTCATACCAGCCGACTACTTTTACTAAATTATCTTTTACCATTGTTTCTTCTGCGTCAACTATTGCCGAATAAGAATCTCCTTTAAAATCCATTGAAACTAAAGGCATTTCTTCAACTCTTAAAATTCCCTTAAAATTTTCTGTTTCTGCCGCATCTTTAAACGCTTTATTCACTTCTTCTTTTGTAGTTGGCTTTTCAACTTCTACAATTAAATCTAAAACCGAAACAGTAGGAGTTGGAACCCTTAATGCAATTCCATCTAACTTGCCGTTTAATTCGGGAATCATTTTTCCTATTGCTTTTGCAGCTCCCGTGCTTGTAGGAATTATGTTTAGCGCAGCTGCTCTGGCTCTTCTTAAATCTTTGTGTGGCAAATCAAGAATTTTTTGGTCGTTAGTATAACTGTGCACAGTTGTCATAAATCCCTTAACTATTTTTAAATTATCATTTAAAACCTTTGCAATTGGGGCTAAACAATTTGTTGTGCAAGAACCCATATCCATTACATCAACCTTTTCTGTATCAAAAGTGTCGGCATTAACGCCCAAAACAAATCCAGGTAGGTCTTTTGCCGGCGCTGAAATTATAACTTTTTTAGCTCCCGCTTTAATGTGTTTTTTGGCGCTTTCTGAATCTGTAAAAAGCCCTGTGCACTCTAAAACAATATCAATCTCTAATTTTTTCCAAGGAAGTTTTTCTGGATCTTTTTCAGCTAAAATTAAATATTCTTTACCGCTAACTAAAATTGATTTTTCGCTGAAATTAACCTCTTTATTTAACTTTCCGTAAACAGAATCGTATTTCAAAAGATGAGCCAATGTTTTATTGTCGGTTAAGTCGTTAATTGCCACCACTTCAAGATCTGGGT
>CAZKUM010000016.1:0-15709 GCA_964555955.1 uncultured Candidatus Saccharibacteria bacterium
ATTGTCATTAATAAAAAATATTTTAAGGAATATTTCAAATGATTTTTAACTTCATCAATTCTTTTTTCGTCAAATAATTTGGGTAAAACAGCAGTTAGCATAAAGGTTGCAGGATAAATAAAAAAACTAAGAAGCCCCCCCATAGAATATGCTGGCGCATAAAATCCCACAGAAACTACTCCTAAAAAAAGATTTATTAAATATCTGTCAGAAGAAGCGACTACCCAATAGAAAAGCCCGCCGCCCAGCAGCGGCAAACTGAAATGTAAATATTTTTTTATTGGAGAAAAACTCGGAATTTTTATTCCAATTTTTTTGAAAACATAAATAAATAAGGCAAAAAAAGTAATTAAACGGATGAATAAAAGAGAAAAAACTGCTCCGCGCAATCCATAACCAAAAAAAACAGCTCCCATAATTAAAATAATCTGACCTACCATTTGAAAAGCTAAAAGAAATGAATATTTTCTTAACTCTTGAAACGCTACAAGTGTGTCTAAAATTACAGTGTTTAAGCATTCTAAAATAATTATTAAGGCCAAAATTTTGATTAAAATAGGCGGACATTGGAAAAAATTAGCAATAAATCCTGAAAAAATTAAAAAGAACAAAGCAATCACAAAAGCAATAATAGATACTAATGTCAAAACAGAGTAAACTCCGTCTCTAATTTCTTTTTTATCTTTTTCAGCAGATAAAAATCTAACCAAAGCGGAAGGCAAGCCTAGCAGAATAAAAGGAGCAATTAATGTGACTATTCCTCTTAACTGCGTCCAAATACCATAATCTGCAACGCCAAGAAGCTTTGTTATAACAGGCAAAATAATTATTCCCTCTAATGACCCCATTAAATGGAGTATGCCCATGAAAAAAACATACTTTGTAAATTTTTTATAAGAAGACATATGTTTTAAAATTATACTGTCTGCCTTCGCTCGCCATGGGATATGAGGTAAAATGTATCACTTTTGAGAGTCCACTGCTCCTTCCATTTTTTGCCGTATTTTATTATTAACAAACCTTTATATAATAAAATTAAAAATGCCGGGGGAATTAAAAAAAGAATTGAAAAAATAAAAGAAAACAAAAAAGCGTCAATAACCGGGGAATTTTGAAAAAATAATTTTAAACAGCCAAAATAAGAAAAATAATTAAAAGCCTTAAAAGCCCTCATTACAAATAAATCTATAATAAAAAGCCTTCTTAATCCCTTATTTCTGTTAATTATTAAAGGCGCATAATCATCAGTCATATATTTGTTGGACAACAGCAAGTTATTTAATTTTTTTTGCACTTTATAGTGTATTGTGAACGTATCTTCTATAAAATGTTTGTACTGGGATATTTCTTGAAAAACTATCTCTTTATTAAAAACAAATCCATTGATTTGCGGATATTTTAAAAACATTAAAACAAATATCAACATATGTTCGTGAAAAGTTCTAATACCTTTTTCTATAATAACTCTATCTTCTACCAGCATTTCCTTGAGTAATTTATTATTAAAGATCAACAACGACAAAAATGCAATTTGCGGAAAGTTTAATCCTATTATATCTTTTTTATTAATTTTTAATATCTCTGGCTTATCTTTCTCAAATGTATTAACAAAGGTTGTTTTTTGCCCTGTTTTTTTATTAATAAAATATGAATCTAACCGCAGAACTACTAACCCTGTATTATCATTGCAATTTTTTTTTATAAAATTAATTACCTTGGCTAAACCGTCATCAGCTATAGAATCGTCGTCTCCAAAAGTCCACGTAAAATCACCATGGCACATTTCCAATACCTTAACTATATTTGCATCAACGCCCAAGTTTTCCGCATTCTCATTATATTTTATTAAATTTGGATATTTTTTTTGAAAATTAACTATAATTTCCCGCGTATTATCATTTGAAGCGTTATTAGAAATGCAAATTTCAACTAACTCTTCTAATCCTTTTGTTTGAGGCAAAATATTATTTAAAAGATTCTCTAAAAAAACAGCTCTATTATAGGTCGGAATGGCAATGCTCAATAAAATTCTATAATCCATAAAAACCAAAAACTAATAATTTTTATATTTTACGGCCGATAAATATAATGCACGGGCTAAATAATCTTGTTTCAAAGCCTTTGTCTTTAAAAATTAATCTGCAAAGAGGATTTAAAATATACTCTAAACTGCTTGTAGCTTTAAGAATATACCATCTGACGTTCTTTTTTGCCATAGGAATTCTAATTTTATAGGTGCCGTAATTTTTGCAAAATAATTCTTCTATATTATTTTTTTTGCACAAGGAAGAAAGAACTTCTTGTTCCATTATTTCTAGATTATGGAATGGCAAAATATCGGGCCTAAAAAATTTTGCCTTAAGGTAATTAATTTTTTTAAATCTCGGCATTTGTATAAAAAAAATCCCCCCTTTTTTTAATAATTGCAAGTGAATTTGCACTGCTTTTTCTGGAGGAATAATGTGCTCTATGAAACCGTAGGAGTAAACAATATCAAAATATTCGTTATATTTTTTTAATAAATTTTTGTCAAAAGCATCTCCCTTAATAGTTTTAACGCCTGTTTTTTCTGCTTTTCTTATGCCTTCAACGGAATATTCTATTCCAAAAGGCTGATAGTTAAAGTTATCAGCTATTTTTTTAACTAATTTACCATCGCCAGAGCCAATTTCGCAAATTTTGACCCTTTTCTCATCGCCCCTATTAAAAGGCAAATATTTTGCTAAAATACTGTCGCAGAGAAATATATCATAAGAGCTAAAAAAACCGGTCTTTGGTTTAATATCAGTTTTTTGCTCTTTTTTATAATATCTGTCCCAAGCATCAACTGAATATTTATTCTTCACGTTTTTAAACCTTTAATCTTTTAATTATTTGCTGGTAAACGCATTCTTCATCTATTTTGCAATAACTTCTTAAATAATCTTGGTCGCCAGCAATATCTGGATATTTATCTTCAATGCCTATGGCTTTAAATGAAACGTTGCCAACGCCGTTAGCCATTAAAATTTCTGCTACAGCACTTCCCAAACCTCCAACAATATTATGTTCTTCTAAAGTAAATATTAATTTTTGCCCTTCTAATTCCTTAATCAAGGATGATGAATCTACGGTTTTTAAGGTATGCATGCTTATTAATTTAAAATCGTATCCTATTTTTTCTAATTTCTTTGTTATATTTATACCGGTTTCCAAATAACTGCCGGTAGCAATTATAACTCCGTCTTTTCCTTCTTTCACAACAGATGGTTTGCCTATAACAATATTATATTTAGGGGTATATAATTCTTTCCCCCCCTTTATCCAATCTAATATAAGCCGGACTTTTTGTTTTATAAGACTGTAAAATTAACTCTCTTTCTTCTGACGGATCAGCCGGCGAAAGCACTGTCATATTTGGCAAAGCTCTCATAACTCCGACGTCTTCAATGGCGTGGTGGGTTGTTCCTTGCGCCCCATAAGAAAATCCGGTTGCGTATCCAACAATTTTTACATCTAAATTTTGAAAACATACGTCGTTTTTAATCTGCTCTAAGCATCTCACGGTGACAAACGGTATTATTGAATAAACATAAACTTTTTTTCCACTTAAAGCCAATCCTGCCGCCACTCCCATCATATTTTGTTCAGCAATTCCGCAATTGATAAATCTTTTGGGAAACTTATCAGCAAAAGCTTCAAGCGCATTAAAGCCTATGTCCCCTGTTAAAAGATAAATGCTTTCATCTTTTTCTGCTAACTCAATAAGAGTTTTTACAAAAGTTTTTCTCATATTTTTTCTATTTCTTTTAATGCCAATTCATATTGTTCTTCAGTTGGCGGTTTATAATGCGAATCTAACCTGTCTTCCATAAAAGATATGCCCTTGCATTTTACAGTGTGTGCAATAATCATGCTTGGCTTATCTTTTTTGAAAGGAACGCTGCCTAAAGCCTCTTCAATTTGAGAATAATTGTGGCCGTGAATTTCTTTTACTTCCCAGCCAAAAGCAGCCCATTTATCTTTGAACGGCTCTAAATTTATAACTTCATTTGTACGGCCAAACGCCTGAAGCTTATTATAATCAACAATCCCCACCAAATTATCTAATTTGTGGTGGCTGGCGAACATAGCTGTTTCCCATGTTGAACCTTCATCACACTCTCCATCGCCCATCAGCACAAAAACTCTGTGGTCTGAATTATCGCGTTTTGCGGCAACGGCCATGCCAGCTCCCATAGGTAAACCGTGCCCTAAGCCTCCGGTAGACACTTCAACTCCTTTGGTCCAATTGGTTAATTCGCCTGTTAATTTACCTCCATTTAATGAATACATATCAAGAACTTTTTCTGGGAAAAATCCCCGTTGAGCAAGGGTTGCGTACAAAACGCTGGCTGCATGCCCTTTGCTTAAAATAAATCTGTCTCTATTTTCCATTAAAGCGTTTTGAGGATCCAACTTCATTATTTTAAAATAAAGAACTGTTAAAATATCAACGCTTGAAAAAGCAGAGCCAATATGTGGCGCTTTTGAAATAAATATCATTTTTAATATTTTTTTTCTTATTTCTTTTGCTATCTCTTTATAATCTTGACTTGCTTCTTCCATAAAAATTTATATTTTAATTCTATTATTTTATTTATATAAATATATATTTTCCTCAAACCATTTTATATCTTTTTTTAATCCTTTCTCCAAATTATATTTTGGCTGCCAATTTAATGTTTTTTTAATTTTAGAAATATCAACTACCCAGTTTTTCGGTTCTATTTGCGCTGGTTTTATTTGGCCGTATTTTGGTTTTATATTTGAATGGGTATTTTTTTTAATAATGTTTGCCAGCTGGTCAATTGTAGTCTGAACTTCGGTGCCAATATTAAATATCTCTCCTTTTGCTTTTTTAATATTTTTTATTATTGCTAAATAAGCTCCAATTATATCTTCAATAAAAATAAAATCTCTTACAAAGGTTGGTGAAGACAAGTTTAATTCGCTATTTTCCAAACACGATTTTATAATTGTTGGAACAAGCCTTCCTTTTTCTTCAAAATAACCATAAGGAGAAGACAAACGAGTAGTGACAATTGGCAAATCCAATTTTTCTGCCATATGCTGGCAATACATTGTGCCAGCTGCCTTTGTAATGCCGTAAAGATTATTTGCCTCCAATAAATTATCTTCTTTCATTAATCCGTTTTTTGATCCATATTCAGAAGTGCTGCCAGTATTAATAAAACATTCAAATTTTATTTTACTGCAGGCGTTTACTAAATTTATTGTTCCCAACAAATTAGTATCTATTGTTTCTTTTATGTCTTGCTGCCTTGCCTGAAAAACTCCGTAAGTGGCGAAATGCAAAATAATTTTTGGTTTGATTTTAGCAATCAATGCCTCTGTTTCATCTGGATTTTTTAAATCAACAAAATTTATTTTTATTTTGTTTTTTATTTTTTCCAGCCTCCAAAAATTTGCCCCTTCTTTTTCTGCTATATTGACCTTATATCCTAAATCTAAAAATTTATGGGTAAAATTGGCCCCTATAAACCCTGCTCCACCGGTAATCAACACTGCTTTATCTTTCATATGTTTCTAATCTTATATTATTGTCTATTTTATGTCAACAATATAAAAGAGGACAAAAGAAACACAGTAAAATTTATATTAAAGCGATTTTTTAAAACTTTTTTTGATAAGAAAAGAAAAAATTGCGGCGAGCATGCCAAAAAATATCAGCAAAAATATAAAATTATTATTCAAAAAAATCATTTTAAAACCTTGGCTGATACTCGCTAAAAATGGGTTTTTAGAAGATGCGATGACTTTTATTTCTAACGGAACCTTAACGCCAGCACTAGTTTGCAGATTGCGGTTAGACAAAGGTTTTGACACAATTGAAATAGCCGAAGCAAAAATTCCTTCGTTTTTGAAGTTAGCAAAAACCGCTACTTCTTTTTTTTCTTCTGGATTTAAGGTAAAGCTGGAAGGATTCACGCTAATTAAATCAGAAAAGTCATCTGGATACACTTCAAAAAGCGCAACGTCTTTGCCTGGGTTTTCTATTGTTATAACTTTTTGCCCTGTTTTTCCTAAAACAATATCAAAATTAATTGATGAAGGCGTAATTTTTAAAGCAGTCGCGTTTGCATTGCCAGCTAAAAAAATTCCAGCAAATATTAAGATTATTTTAATTTTTAATTTAATATTATTAAATTTATTTTTTATTGCGCTGTTGCCCAAAATATTAAATTCCCTTCTTGCGAGCCAAATGAACCAGAATAATTATTTGGGATAGAAAGCCCTAATTGGATATCAGAAGACGCGCCTTTCAAAATATTAGCTGAAAAATTTTCTAAAGATCCTCTATTAACAGAAAGATTGTTTTTGAAAATCTGCGCTCCTTTTACTTCGGCTTTAATAAAAAGATCTTGCGAACCAGTATTAGACAGGCTTACTGTTTTGCTTTTTGTATTTCCTACTTTCATATCTCCAAAATCTACAGCAGAAGGGCTAACTGAAAAAGTTATGCTGTCTTGATTAGTTGAAGGTGAAGCTTGAGTTTGAATAATATTTACATTTAATCCTACTCCATGATCTGAAGGAGCCTGCCCCACAGTGAGTGTAGCCTGATTGCTTCTTACATATCCGTTTTTTTCTGCAAATATTTTATAAAGTCCATTCTGCAAAGAGGCAATGCTTATAGAATA
This sequence comes from uncultured Candidatus Saccharibacteria bacterium, assembly GCA_964555955.1. Taxonomy (GTDB): domain Bacteria; phylum Patescibacteriota; class Minisyncoccia; order Minisyncoccales; family Staskawiczbacteraceae; genus JBBTQL01. Next base: position 6,684 of record CAZKUM010000016.1, read on the forward strand.
TTTTCCAGAGGAATCTGTTATAAAATCAGACTCCCCTATATGCAACGTAGCCCCCGATAAATTTTGCCAAGATGCGCCGTCAAAAAAAATAGCATGCAAATTAACATTTGTTCCGTCGTTTTCCATTTCAAGCTTTGTGGGTTTCCACGCAAAATCTCCAAAATACCAAAGAACATCATCTCCTTGTTTTACTGCATAATCAGCAGCGCCCACCGAAAGAGAAGCGCCGTTTACTAAATAAAGCCACCCTATATTGCCAGAAGCTGTATCGTTAGCTATAGCAGTAAGATACGGGCCGTAGGGCGTTGTTTGTATATTATAAGTAAAATTACAAATGTTTGCCGCGTTTTTTACAATATCCATGGCAGTAGGGCCCTCTGCATTTCCCTGACAGATAACTTTGTCTTTTCCTTCAATACGAAAAGGAAAAGTTTGTGTTTGGTTAAAAATATTTAAAGGAAAAAATTTACCTTCTAATGCTAAAACCGCATAAGCTGATTCTGTGGCTGAAAAAGAAGTTTCTTGGTCTCCGCTCTGGTGGTGAAAAAATCCTTTACTTGCGTCTTGCAATGATTTTAAGTTGATTATCGGATCTTTATCTCCCTTAGTCCACTGTGAAGGATTTTGGCCTGCTGCATAAATTGCTGAAACAACCCATGAATCAGAAGCCGCATCTGAAATTTTTTCTGTTCCTGAAGCGTCGTATGAAAAGCCGCCGTCCTGATTTTGCATTGTTTTTAAAAATTCAACTGCGTTTCTAACAACAGTGTCTGTGTTAGAAACGCCAGCGCTTATTAGCGCCATAATTGCGGCTGATGTCATATTAGAATCAGAACTGGCAGAGGGAGACCAGCCCCACCCCCCGTCGAAATTTTGTTTTGATATAATATAGTTTTTGGTTCCTAAAACAATGGAGTTTGAAGAAGACTCTCCGGCTGAAGTTAAGGCTAAAAGTGAAAATATATCGTCATTTAAAAGGCTTGAATCTCCCAACTGCGTTCCATCAAAAAAACTTTCTAATTTTGCAACATAATCGCTTCCGCCAAATGTTTTTGGGTTTTGATTTATTGCTGTAATTGCCAATATAGCAGAGCTGTAATCGTTGGCATTAGAACTTGTAATATTTTTTAAATGGTCTGAAGGTATATTATTTTGCCCCGCTGCTGATAACGCCATTGTAGTCCAGGCGTTTTGAGGTTTTGTTAAAATATAATTTACTGCTTTTTGACTTTCGTCTGTTGCGCCATTTATTATGCTGGCAGATAAAAAAATAATTGAGCTGGCAATTGCGCCAAAAAACAAAACAGATAAAACAATTTTCTTTTTTAAAAACATAAAATCCCGCCTTCAAGCGGGAGAACAATATAACAGCAAAATATTGCGCTTATATTGCCTTTGCTCGAAGGTGTAATTAATTAATATTGACGGCATTCCGACTTGCAAACCTAAATTGGTTTTGCTTTACGGTTGCGGCACAGTCTCGGCTTATCTATTTTTTTATTAAATAGATTCCGAAGTTTCCCGTCTTTGATTATTTTTTAAACATTTTTATCTTACTCTTTATCACGCCAACCTGTCAACTTGACATTTAATAATTTATTGTATAATATTGTTTTGTATTGTTCTTTAATGTTTCGCTAGATCCTTTTTAGGAGATGTCACAATGGCAGATTTGCAAAAAGAAGTATTAGATGTCCTTAAAAAACTTTTTCAGGATGAACTTAAGGAAGTAATTGCGAAAGCAATACTTCTCATTGAGCATCCAGAAAAAGGAATCGGCACAAACCTGTTTGAAGCTCTTTTCAGCCTTGTCCCTCAGCCATGCGTTGAATTGGTGATAGTGGATAATCTCGAAACTCCGCGCAAGGTGCTTATTACCCGCCGAGCGGATGATGACCCAACTTATGCCGGAAAGTTGCATTGTCCTGGCACCTACATACGCCGAGGGGAAACAAGTTTGGCCGCTACAGCGCTGTGCTAAAAGAGAGCTGGGGCAGAACATTGAAATTGCAGGCTACAGATTCGTCACGCATTACAATAGTCCTATGGGTTGTACTGGCGAAAAAGCAACAGCAGACGACCGACAACGTCATACGGTTGGACTTGTGCATCTGGTCCAAATTTCAGGTGAACCGACAACTAATGTCGTGAAAAAATGGGCGGATTTCATCCCAGGGGATCTTCTCCAAGGACATAGGGATTTTCTTAGCGAAGCTCTTGGTTGGAAAAAAACTGACAGGCCATTGTTTGGATAGAATATCTAAACAAACACGGCTCCATACGCGTTCCCAAAAGAACGCGTTTTTTATTGCTTAAAATATAAATCTTTATACCAGCCAAATGTTTTTCTAATGCCTTCTTCAAAGCTTGTTTTTGGGCTCCAATCTAATCTTGTGTTTGCTTTTGTCCAGTCAAGATATTGTTGGGGTATTTCGTTTTTAGTGATGTTTAATATACTATAATCTATTTTTTCTGATAAAATCTCTTTAATTTTTTCTATTGTTTCCATTACACTGAAAATATTTTTTGATCCAAAATTAAACGATTCTCCCATAATGCCTTCTGTTTTTTCAACTAATTTTATGCATCCTGCGGCTATATCTTTTACATAAGTATATTCTCTAACCATTCCGCCGTTGCTTCTTATTAAAAATTCCTGCTTTTTTATAATTGATTCTAAAACTCCTGGGATAAGCCGCGAAAAATTAAGGTCTCCTTCCCCAAAAACATTGCTGAATCTTGAAATAACAACAGGCAGGCCATAAGTTTTAAAATAAGTTTGGCCAATTAAGTCAGCTGCTGATTTTGACACGTCATAAGGATGGTCGCCTCTTAAAGGGCTTGTTTCTTTATATGGTAATTCCATTGATTTTCCATAAGCTTTGTCAGAAGAAACAACAACAATAGATTTTAATCCCCCTTTTAGCCTACAGGCTTCTAAAATATTTGCAGTTCCCATAACATTTGTTTCTATTGTCTCTATTGGATTTTTATAGGCAGTGTCAACTATGGCTTGAGCCGCAAAATGGAAAACAACATCTATATTATATTTTGTTATTATGTCAAAAACTTTTCTAAAATCTTTGACATCGCAATTAACTAAAACTACTTTTTCTTGCAATTTTTGGCTAAAAAAATAAGACTTTGGATTTTGAGACCTATATGTGCAAATTATGTTGCCAGGATTATATTTTAATAATTCTTCAACTAAATGGCTGCCAATAAACCCCAAAGCCCCGGTCACTAAAATATTTGATTGTTTTAATTCTGCCATATTTTCCATTTCGGGTCTTTTGACCAAAAATCGTTTAATTGCAAAAAATCTCTGTATGTATCCATACTGTACCAAAATCCCTCATGTTTGTACAAAGCTAATTGCTTTTGGGGAATCAATCTTACTAAAGCGTCTTCTATTAAATCGCCTGGTTTCAAATAATTAAAAAATTCTTTATTAAAAATCATAAATCCGCCGTTAACATAATCGTGAAGCTGCGGCTTTTCAGCAAAATTAGTAACTATATTACCACTGTCGATGTTCACCAGCCCCCATCTTGATACCGGGTGAATACCGGTAATGGTGGCTATTTTCCCGTGGCTTTTATGAAACTCCACTAATTTATTAATATCTATGTCGGCAACCCCGTCTCCATAAGTAACCATAAAAATATCGTCGTCTTGAATATGCTTTTTTGTATTTAGTACTCTTTCTCCGTGGGGCGTTTCCAAACCTGTTTCAGCAAAAATTATATTGAAATTATCCTCCTCGCTGTTTTTAAAAAAATTATTAACCTTTCCTTCTTTCAAATCAAGAGAAAAATCGCAAGTATAATATTTTTGCCTCAAAAAATAATCTTTAATATAACTTCCTTTATAACCTAAAGCTAAAACAAAATCTTTGAAACCGTAATGGCTGTAAATTTTCATAATGTGCCATAAAATGGGCTTGTCGCCAACCTCTACCATTGGCTTTGGCTTAAATTCGGTTTCTTCTCTTAAGCGGGTGCCCATTCCTCCACATAATATAATTGTTTTAATATTTTGATTATTGCTCTCCATAATTATTTTTTTACTCCGCTTTTAATAATAGAAAAAGATTTGTCTCCCTGATTAAAAATTAAATCAATTGCTGAAAGATAAGGAACAAATTCGCCCCATAATTGGGAATATTCCGGATGGTGAAAATTTTGAAAAGTAATTAAAATATTTTCTTTTTCAAACAATGATTTATCTAAAATTTCTTCAGCGCCCTTTGCATCATACAAATTAGTAATGCCTTGATTTTTGCATAAATTAACCACCTTTTCTGTCTTTTCCATATTTTTGTCTTTTAAATCAAAATCCGATGAAAAAACAATTTTTGTGTTAATACCCAAAATACTACAGATTAATTTAATTAAGTCAACATTTAAATCTCTCAACAAAACAGGTTTTTTAGAGTAAACTTTCTCAAAAAACGACTTATATTCATTAAAATATGGCGCTTTTTTATATGCTAATTCAATGGTTTTAAAATGCTTTTCTAAAGGATTTCCGTCTTGATAAGATATTTTCATTTCTGATATTTTTGCTTCTCTATGCATTTTTTGTACTGGCACAGTCAACGAAACAACCCCATTGGCTGTTTTTATTCTATTTCTTTGCTGCCAAGACTTTCTTTCAAACTGCACATGATCAAAAACAACAAAAACATCTGACGACGCAATCATTTCAAAATATCCTAACCATGGCAAATAAGTTGGCTGCAATATTGCGCCTTTCATATATTTAAAAATAATTTATCTAAATCCAGTCCAAGTTCAGAAATATAATAAGACCAGTCAAATGATTTATCATTTTCCAATATATCTTTGGCTATTTTTAAATATTCTTTTCTCTTTTCTTCATCTTTTCTTTTTTTCATAATCTCTGCTAAACAGAAGTAAACAAAAAAATGTTTTGGCGCTATTTCTAAAACATAGTTAAAATCTCTTTCGGCTTGTTTTAAAGACTCATCTGTTCCCGCCACAAGATTTCTGTTTTCCAAAAAATTATACTTAATATTATATAAATAATTTAATTTATTCAATTCTTCTTTTGTATAGTCAATATATTTAATTTCTGCTGCGCTATGGAATTCGTAATCTTTGCAATCGTCTGCGCCGTATTCAGCTGTTAATTTATTTTCAATACAGTAGTCGTATAATTCTGTTCCCGGAAATGGCTGGAAGCAATAATATGACCTCCAATCAAGGTCTAATTTTCCTCCAAACTCAAGCGTTTCTATAAACTCTTTTTTTGTTTCAAACGGAAAGCCAACAATAAAAAAACCAACAATAAATCCATTGCCGTGCTTTCTAATCAACTTAACCACATTTTCTACTTCAGGAAGAGTTAAAGGTTTTTTTACTTTCTTTAAAGTCTCTTCATTGCCAGATTCAATAGCAATATTAAAGGCAGCTATGCCGCTTTCATACATTTTTTTAATCACTTCTTCGTTATTAATTGTTCTTGCCGACAATCCTCCCCCTACCATCCACCTGATATTTAGCTTTTTCATTTCATCCATAAGTTTTATAAACCAGTCTTTATATACTGTCATGTTTTCATCATTGAAAACAATCATATTTATGCCATAGTTATCTTTCAAAAATTTTATTTCTTCTATTATTGAATCAATTTCTCTAAACCTCCATATGCTTTTAAAAAATTTAGAAGAAGAACAAAATGTGCATCTATTTGGGCAGCCCCTTGTCGCAGTCATAGACCCTAATTTAATTTCGCCTTTGTTAAATATGCGGTATAAAAAACTTTTGCCTTCTTTAAAATAATATTCCATTTTAACATCTTCCCATGGCAGCCTTTTTGAATTTTTAAATTCTTTCCAAAAAGTTTTCCTGTCATTTTTTACCAGTTTTCCGTCTTTCATAAAAGCTATTCCCTCAACATCTTCTATTTTTGAATAACCGTTCAGCGCATCAATTAAGTCAGCTGTGCCCAATTCTCCCTCAGATATAATAGCGTAATCAATATTTTCGTCCTGCAAGGCAAGATTTGTTATGTGCGTTGGATAGTGTCCGCCTAAAACAACTTTAATATTTGCATCAGACTCTTTAATTTCCTTTGCAATTTTATGAAAAATATCACGGCTTGTATAATATAAAGCAGATACGGCAACCAAATCCGGCTTATAATAATTTATTAAATCTTTTATTGTATCTTTCAGGCTCTTTTTAGAAATAAACTTCATCTCTATATTTAAATCAACAAAAAATACGTCATATTTTTTTGTGTTTTTTAAATAAGAATAAACGTATAATAAACCTATTGGAGGCTCAAAATAGGCATAACCTTGGTTATTTACATCTTCAACCAGCGTTGGGTCGGGAGGATTTAAAAATAATATTTTTTTAATAGTGTTCATATTGAACGAAAATAATTTATGTTTTTTAAGTCGTCTTCAAGCCCGTTTTTTCCTCTGGCTGTTTCAAACACCAAATATATGTCTTTCTCCTTTTCAAGCTCAAGCAAATTTTTTTTAATCCATTTAATATCAAACTCTCCATCAAATAAATTTTTGTGCTCGTCTTTTTCGTTATCCAATTTTCCGTTGCATATATGAAAATAAGACGGATTAAATGCAAAAATTAATTTTTTTACAAATTCTTTATAATCTAAATTCTGGCTTATGGCGCTTTTTATCGCATGGGAAAAATCCAAGCAAATATCAAAACCGCAATCATGTATAAATTCTAATTGCCGGTAGGAGTGCCCAAAACAAACTTCATTTTCTAACCCGCGAGCCGGCATATTTTCAATTAAAATTCTTTTGTCTTTTATTTTTTCGATATTTTTTTTAAACATTTCAAAAGAATCCCCGGATTCTGCATGGACAACTATAAACTTGCTGTTTAATAAATCCGCGGTTTTTATAATTTGCTCTTTAAAAAATTTTACTTTTGAATCATCTAATTTAAAAACATCAAAATTATGAGCGCTATGAGTGGCGTGTATTGTTGTCGGAATATTTTTTAAATCTGATAAAATATCTGATTTTTCCAGTGAAAGATAATTAGGAACAATATATAATTCCATAAAATCAACTTCTTTCTTATTAAACAGCAAAACAGCTTCTTTGAACAAAGCAGCGTCCGTAGACCACAGTTTTAAGCCATATTTTATTTTATGTTTTTTGTTTAACATTTTCGTTGATATTGGCTATTTTAGGATTTTTATCCAAAAAATTAATTATATCTAAATATGAAAAATTCTCTTTTGGCTTAAAATGCTCAAATATTTTCTTTACTAAAATTAGGTCTTGCTTCTCATCTACGCAAATTCTAAATTTTGGACGGAAAAAATCAGTGTTAACTTTTTCTATTTTAATTTCAAACAAATTAGGATTTTCCAATATAAATGATACCACGTTTTCCAAATGATAAGGATTTTTGGTGAGGCTAATGGTCTTTTCAAGCGCTTTTAACGTAATAAATTCAATATCCCCTAAGCCGCGCGGATAGCCGTCTATCAAAAAATAATCTGGCTTTCTTTCAAAGTTTTGGTATTTATTAACAGCCTCATTAATTAAAAACGGGTCAATAAGCGGACAATCTGCCGTAATTCTTACTACGGTGTCTAATTTAAATTTTTCAGCTGCTTTTATATATCTATCAAGAACATTGTCTTGGCTTCCCAAATAAAAATCTGCTTTATTTTTTTTAATGAGAGGAAGTAAAACCGCGCTTTTTTTGGTGTCTGGAATAGCCACTATTATTTTTTTAGCTACTTTGGCTTTTTTTACCCTTAAAATAACATGCTCTAACAAGTGTTTATCCAAAATCTTTTTATATACTTTTCCTGGCAATCTTGTTGACTCCATTCTTGCTTGAATAATAATTCCTATATTCATAGAATCTTTTTTAATACTTTTATCAAGTAATTTATTTCTTTATTGGTAAGAGATGGATAAATTGGAAGAACTATAAGCGAAGAAATAGCTTTTTTAGTGTTTGGAAATAATTCGTCATTCATTTTTAAATATTGATGTATTGGCGGATACACTCCTCTTCCTATTTCTATCTCATATTTTGCTGCCTCTTTAACAATTTCTATTGGATTTTTATTTATTTCAATAGCATAACGCCAAAAAATATTTTCTTTATATAAAACAGGAAGTTTTGCAACGCCTTTTAATAAGCGACCATAAACGCTGGCGATATTTTTTCTTTTTTTAACAAATTGGTTTAACTGGTTTAACTGGCTAATGCCCAAATAGGCATTTAAATCGCTAACTTTATAATTATACTGAATATTATAACCGTCTGGCTTTTTAAGGCGTTGAGATACAATGGCTGCCTCATAATCGCCAAAAAATTTTGCTTTTTTAAATAATTCTTCCGAATCTGTTGCAAATATTCCGCCAGTCCCTGTGGTAATCATCTTTGAAGAATGCAAAGAAAAAATTGATATTGCTCCATAGCTTCCCAATTTTTTGCTAAGATAATCGCCACCCAAAGATTGAGTCGCATCTTCTATTATGGGAATGTTAAAACTAACTATTTTTTCTATTTCGGCAGGGAACCCAAACATATGGGGAACAATTATAGCTTTAGTTTTTTGGCTTATTTTATTTTTTAAATCAATTAAAGACATATTAAAATCACCTCTTAAAACATCAAAATTGCAATCAACTAATTTTGCTTCTGCCTTTACATAAGAAATAGCGTTAAGCAAGGCAACGCAAGTATAAGAAGGGCAAATGACCTCGTCTTTTTCTTTAATATTTAAAGCCAGTAAAGCTAAATGCAGGGCAGATGTTCCGGAATTTGTCATTATTGCATATTTTCTGCCAACATATTCTGCAAACTTATTTTCAAATTTTTCTGTAATGTTTCCTGAAAAAAGATTTAAAATCGGCAGCTTCTTTAAACTGTTTTCATCTTTTTTAGTCAAAGTTGGCCTGTTTAAAGAAATTTTCATTTTTATATTGTTATATTAAATGACCTCCTCCCCGCCCTCCGCTTCGCTCCGAGCGGGGTTTCCTGTTTTGG
>CAZKUM010000017.1:0-1814 GCA_964555955.1 uncultured Candidatus Saccharibacteria bacterium
AATTAGATGATGTAACCGAGACCCGTATAGTCAGATTTTAGATGATTTAATACGGTGCTTTGGGCTTAGCCGTTATAATGTGCTATAATTAATCTTAGCATATTACAAAGACCTTGTCAAGGGGTTGTAGGGTTTTGTCAAGTTTGATATTATTAAGAAATTAAATTGATATAAATATGCCTACTATTGATGAACTAAAAAAAACAAGAATAGAAAAATTAAAAAAGCTTGAAACGGCCGGAATTTTAGCTTATCCGGCAAAAACCAGCAGAACGCACACAATTGCAGATGCTTTAAGGGATTTTAGTAAATTGGCGAGCAAACCCGCCTCCGCCAAGGCTTCGGCCCGCTTCGCCAAAGCTCCAGCGAGGCGAGCGAGGCGAGGAAAAAGAATTGTTTTAGCCGGAAGAATTATGGCGCAACGGGGGCACGGTGGAGCCACTTTTTTAGACATAAACGATGGCTCGACTTCGCTCGCCACAGGTGGCTCGGCACCTGCCCGCAATGCTTCGCATAGCGATGCAGGCGGGAAAATTCAGGTAATTATAAAAACAGACAAAATAGGGGAAAAGGGCTATAAGTTTTTTCTTGATGTTTTTGACATTGGAGATTTTGTTGAAATAAAAGGAACTTTGTTTACCACGCAAAGGGGCGAAAAAACAATTGAAGCAGAAGATTATAAAATGTTAGCAAAAGCATTACTGCCTTTGCCAGAAAAGTGGCACGGGTTGCAGGATGTTGAAGAAAGATTTAGAAAAAGATATTTAGATATTATATTTAACCCCGAAGTCAAAGATATGATTCAAAAAAGAACCGTATTTTTTACTTCAATGAGAGATTTTTTGGTTAAAAAAGGATTTTTAGAAGTGGAAACTCCAGTTTTAGAAACTACTCCCGGCGGAGCTGATGCAAGGCCATTTATAACTCATCATAATGCTCTAGATATGGATATTTATTTGCGAATTTCAATGGGCGAATTGTGGCAAAAAAAATTAATGATTGCAGGATTTGAAAAAACTTTTGAAATTGGCAGGCAATTTAGAAATGAGGGAATGGACGCAGAGCATTTGCAAGATTATACACAAATGGAATTTTATTGGGCTTACGCTGATTATGAAAAAGGAATGGAGCTTGTTGAGGAAATGTATAAATATATTGCCAAAAAAACTTTTGGAACTTTAAAGTTTAAAATTAGGGGCTTTGATGTTGATTTAGAAAAAAAATGGGAAAAATATGATTATACTTCTACGATTGCAAAATATACGGGCATAAACATTGAGGAAGCCAGTTTGTCTGAAATTGAAAAAGTTTTGCAAAAATTAAAAATTAATTACGATAAAAAAGGTTTTAATATAACAAGAGCAATTGATAACTTATGGAAATATTGCAGAAAGAATATAGCAGGGCCGGGATTCTTAATAAATGTGCCAATTATAATGGAGCCATTGGCAAAAAGAATGGAAAAAAATCTAAAATTGGTGCAGCGTTTTCAGGTTATTTTAGCTGGTTCAGAAAACGGCAAAGGATATTCAGAATTGAATGACCCGATTGATCAAGCAGAAAGATTTGAAGAGCAGCAAAAACTGCGCGACAAAGGCGACGAAGAAGCCCAGAGGTTTGATAAAGATTTTGTTGAAGCTTTAGAACACGGCATGCCTCCAACTTGCGGGTTTGGAGTTTCAGAAAGATTATTTAGTTTTTTAATGGACAAACCCAGCCGCGATTGCCAAATATTTCCCTTAATGAGGCCTAAATAATTTTGTAAAAAAAGAGAGCGGCCGCATCATGCGTGGCCGCTCTTTGAGTATTGCTAT
>CAZKUM010000017.1:1824-13177 GCA_964555955.1 uncultured Candidatus Saccharibacteria bacterium
AAAAGTAAATATGCTAATCAGCGTATATGTCATGCCAAACAAACTGCCAATGGCAATTAGAATCAGGCAAATAACAAACCCGCCGATTTCTTTAATTGATAATTCTTCTCCGAAAGGGTAATGGCGAAGAAACGCGTCTTCGCCGGTTATGCCAATGATAATCATCAAAGCACTAATTGCCAACACGCAAAATATTTTTTTCACTTCCTTCATGGCATTTCCTTTCTGTGACAAAGCCGGTTTTTGTGGTGTTTATCGCGTGGCCGCCTTTTGCGCCAATGCTGGTGTGAGTTACTCCCTCTGATTTCACTGACGATATTGTGCACCGCTTCTATGTCTCCCTGGCTTTCTGCGTCTTGCAGGCGATAAAAAAGTTGCATAACATCGTTGCGTTCGTTAAGGATTTCTCCGGCCATTTTTGCATACTCTATCATATGCTCATGCCAGAAATTAAAGCGGAACCTGATAGTGTAGAAGGTATGGGTTTTATCCACCTTGAGTCTGCAAGGCGGAAATTTAAATCGTTCTGCCCATTCCTTTCGTTGTTCTTTTTCGCGCTGGAATGCCGGACCCGAAAGCGTAGATACCACCTTGCGAAACAAGCCGAATGTGACAGTTGTCAGCCACCAGCTTTCAGTGACGGTTGAAACCCGAATCGGGCCGAACGTGGTTTTCACCAAAGAGGTGAATTTAATGTTCTTGATGATTTTCAAAATGCATCTCCTTATGTGTAGTTGTAAAGGTACTGAAGTTGTATGCTAACTATATCATATAATTTATTATATTGTCAAGGGTTTACTGGATCTGTCAATTTTGGTATAATAAAATATAGGCTAATTCTCACGAATTAGGCTATCTAAAAAATGAATAATAAAAATTTAGTGAAAATTTTCAAGGCAATGGGCAACGAAAGGCGATTTTTAATTTTAAAATATCTTTTGCGAAAAAAAGAGCTTACAGTAGGGCAAATAAGTGAACTGATTGAGCTGTCATTTAAAAGTGTTTCTCGGCATTTGGCAGTTTTACTTAATGCCAATTTAGTAGAAGTTCGCCAGGTAAATATAAACAGGTTTTATTCAATAAATTCAAGTCTTTCCAAGCATTTTATTGATTTTCTAAAATAAAATTTTTTATGATAGTTGTGAGCTATGAAGTATAGAGGCTAATTCTCACGAATTAGCCTATCGGATAAATAGAATAGATATAAAAGAGCGAGAAGGATTAATTAAATTTTGTAAAAAGTTTGTAAAAAAATAGAGCGGCCGTGTGGTCGCTCTTTGATGTTTAGACTTATCGCTCGTCCTCATAGAGGCGAGCAATATTCTCATTCATCGGTGAAGGGTCAAAGGAATCTCCGCAACGATTGCTGTTCAGTCCGCGCGGAGTTCTTTTCCACCTTGTCGGTGCCCGTATAATGCGTATTGCAACCATATCGCAGGTCTCGCATTTTACTATGCCCGATGGATTTTCAACGAACCATGTTCGTTTGCAGTTGTCACAGCGGAACTCCATTCCTTTCTTTTTAGCCATAATCGCCCTCCGATCTATTGCTTTGCTTTTTGCGCAGCCTTTTTTTGACCCAGACCGTGGACACCTTTTTTTCCTTTTTCTGTCTTGAAAATATACCCTTTCTTCTTGTGAGGGAAAATGTGTGTATTGCGATTCGTTTTTATAATAGCATATAATTTATTATATTGTCAAGGGTTTACTGGATCTGTCAATTTTGGTATTATTAATTCGTAAAACATAAAATGTAAAATATGCTGGATATAAATTTTATACGCGAAAATTCAAATAAGTTAAAAGAGGCCTGCGAAAAAAAGCAGGTGAAAGTTGATGTAGATAAAATTTTAGAGTTGGATAAAAAAAAGAGGGGATTAATGACGGAAATTGAAGCGTTGAAAGCCGAGCAAAATAAAATTAGCAGAGGTGGCAAAGAAAATAATGTTTTAATAGTTCAAGCAAAAGAAATAAAAGAAAAAATAAAATCACTGGAGCCCGAGTTAAAAAATATTGAAGAAAAACTTTTACCCTTGTTATTATCTCTGCCCAACATTCCTTTTGATGATGTGCCGGTAGGGAAAGACGATTCTCAAAATGTTATTATGCGACAAGTCGGTAAACAGCCAAAGTTTGCTTTTTCTGTAAAGGATTATATGCAACTTGGCGAAAGTTTGGATTTAATTGACACAGAAAGAGCAGGAAAAGTTGCAGGATCAAGGTTTGGATATATAAAAAACCAATTGGCTTTGCTTGAATTTGCGCTGATAAATTTAGTGATAGATACAGTAAAAAAAGAAAGTTTTATAGCTGTGATTCCGCCGGTTATGTTAAAAGAAGAAATGGCGCGTGGAACGGGATATTTTGAAGCCGGAGACAAAGATGAAGCATATTTTTTGCAGCAGGATAATATGTTTTTGGTTGGAACTTCAGAACAGTCGTTAATTGCAATGCATGCAAATGAAATTTTAGATGAAAAAAAATTACCTTTGCGATATGTAGGGTTTTCAACTTGTTTTAGAAGAGAAGCCGGCAGCTATGGCAAAGACACAAAAGGAATTTTACGGGTGCACCAGTTTGATAAATTAGAAATGGTTATATTTTCAAAGCAAGAAGACTCAAAAAAAGAGCACGAGTTGATTTTATCTATTGAAGAAAAGTTAATGAAGGCTTTAGGTTTGCCATATCAGGTAATAAATATTTGCACTGGCGACCTAGGAAGGCCGGCTGCAAAAAAATATGACATTGAAACATGGCTGCCTTCAGAAAATAAATATAGGGAAACTCATTCATGCTCAAATTGCACTGATTTTCAGGCCCGCAGGTTAAATATTCGTTATAAAGATAAAAATGGAAAAATGCAGTTTGCGCACACTTTAAACGGAACAGCTTTTGCAATTGGCAGAATTTTAATAATGATTATGGAAAATTACCAGCAAAAAGACGGGTCAATAAAAGTGCCAAAAGCTTTGCAAAAATACTGCAGTTTCAAGACAATTAAATAATGGAAATTATAATTAACGGGATAAAAATTAATTATCAAACATTCGGAGAAGGAACGCCTTTTCTTATTTTGCATGGTTGGGGATCTAATTCTGAAAGATGGCAGGAAGTTGCAGAACTGCTTTCAAAATCGGGGTTTAAAGTTATAATTCCGGATTTGCCAGGTTTTGGAAAATCAGATGCGTTGGTAATTCCATGGAATACAAATAAATATGTAAGTTTTGCAGAAGAATTTACAAGGGTGCTAAATTTACGAGATTTTTATCTTTTAGGGCATTCTTTTGGCGGAGCTTTGGCGTCTAAAATAGCTGTAAAACATCCGCAAGAAGTTAAAAAATTATTTTTGGTTTCAGCCGCCTGTGTCAGAAAAAAAACAGCTCAAAAAAGTTTTTCTGCGAAAATTTCAAAAATTATAAAGATTTTTTATTTTTTACCATTTTATGGTTTTTTTAGAAAGGTTGTATATAAATTTATAATAAGAAAATCAGACTATGTTTATGTTGAGGGTATAATGAAACAAACCTATTTGAATGTTGTGGCAGAAGACCTGACTTTTCATTTATCATTTATAAAAGTTCCAACTGTAATAATTTGGGGCGAAAAAGACGACTCAACTTTAATAGAAGAAGCGCGTTTAATTAACGAGAGAATTAAAAATTCAAAACTTATAATTTTACCTGATGCAGGCCATGATTTAAATAGAAAACAGCCTGCAATTTTAGCCGAAAAAGTTTTAGAAAATTTATAATATGTTTTTTGCTTTAAGCGTTCTTTGGCTTGCAAGAACCTCAAGATACATTCTTTTTTGGGTTTATCTTTGGCAATTAAAAGATTATCATATCGGCAGATTTTTAGACCACTTTAAAACCTATAAAGGTAAAAAATTAATTTTGAGCCCAATGCAATTGTTTAAAATTTTTGTTGCTGGGTTTTTTATTTTAACTTTTAATTTTTGGGGCGATTTTTTGCCTTTAGTTTTATTTTGTATTTATTTTTTTGAAACATTTTTATTTTTAATACAAACATTCAGAAAAAATATAAAAATACCGGTATTTACCAAGAAAGCAGTATTTTTAACGCTGGTTTTGTTTGTTGTAGCCACTCTTTTTGCATTAGTTTTAAATTATTATTTAAAAGATACTTTTTGGTTTAGCTTCTATCTTTTAATTTTTGATATTTTTATTCCATTAATTGCTTCTTTAATCATACTTTTTTTTCAGCCTTTTGTTGTTTTAATAATAAACAGTGTCTTAAAAAAGGCAACAAAAAAAATGGAAAGTTTAAAATTAACTTCAAACAAACTTATAGTTATTGGTATTACAGGATCTTATGGAAAAACATCAACAAAAGAATTTTTAGCAACTATTCTTTCAACCAAATTTAAAGTTCTAAAAACAAAAGAGCATCAAAATTCTGAAATAGGAATAGCAAAATGTATTTTAAATGATTTAACAAAAGATCACGAAATTTTTATTGTTGAAATTGGAGCTTATGACAAAGGAAAAGTTAGGCAAGTATGCTCAATGGCAAAGCCCAAAATTGGCGTTGTAACCGGCGTTAATGAACAGCATTTTTCTCTTTTTGGTTCAATGGAAAAACTTTTATCTGCTGAAGGCGGCGGAGAACTGGCAGATATTCTTCCTCGAGACGGCATGTTGGTTTTAAATGGAGACAATAAATATTGCATAGACCTTGCAAAACGAGTTAACAATGCGCGCGAAAAAATTTATACAACAAATAAAAATATTGTTGATTCAGAAATATGGACAGAAGATATTTCTATTGATGAAGATTCAATTTCCTTTGTAGCAACAAACAAAAACAGGGAAATGGCGCATTTTAAAGTTAATGTTTTAGGCAAGCAAAACGTACAGAATTTGCTTGGAGCTATTTTAGTTGCCAGAGAACTGGGAATGAGCTTTGAAGAAATTGTAGAAGCTTCTAAGAATATAAAACAGGAGCAGGCTGGAATGATTTTAAAAAATGGCAAGCATGGAATTAAAATTATAGATTCTTCTTATTCTTCAAATTCTGATGGAGCAATAGCAGATTTAGATTATTTAAATATTTTTTCAAAAAAGAAAGTTGTTATTATGCCTTGTTTAATAGAATTGGGAGAAAAATCATCACAAGTTCATAAAAAAATCGGCAAAAAAATTGGAGAAGTCTGCGACGCGGCTATAATTACAACAAAGGATAAATTTGAGGAAATTAAAAAAGGAGCAATAGAAGCAGGAATGAAAGAAAAAGATATTATATTATGCGATAATCCTAAAGATATTTATTCAATGATTACGCTTTTTTACCAATCGGGAGATGCTATTTTGCTAGAAGGACGAGTACCGCAAGGATTGATTAAATTATTGACGACGCCATGAATTATTTTAAGCCAATTTCTATTTCTTTGTCGCCGAATGTTGAGCCAGACGATGTAAAGCTGGCTTTAAATTTGATTATACGCCCTTGGTTGTGGAAGCGAGGCAAGGCAATAAAAGAATTGGAAAATGAATTTAAGAATTATTTGGGTGTAAAGTATGCTTTTTCTTTTAATTCTGGAAGAAGTTCGCTTTTCGCAATTTTAAAAGCCCTTGATTTGCATAAATCTGCCGGCGTATTACTTCAGGCGTTTACTTGCAACGCAGTGCCAAACCCAATATTGTGGGCGGGCCTAGAACCCGTTTATGTGGATTGCAATAAAGAAGATTTTAATATTAATATTGAAGATTTAAGAAAAAAAATATCAGAAAACTATAACGCAAAAGTTCTTATTGTTCAGCACACATTTGGGCAGCCTGCAAACATGGATGAAGTTATGTCTGTTGCTGAACAAGAGGAACTTATTTTAATTGAAGATTGCGCGCATTCGTTGGGAGCTGAATTGAATGGTAAAAAAATAGGCACATTTGGCAAAGTTGCATTTTTTAGTTTTTCTAGGGATAAAGTAATTTCTTCTGTTTATGGCGGAATGGTTGCAACTAACGATGATGAATTAGGAAAAAAGATAGAACAGCTGCAAAACGAATTTGGAATGCCAAATTCGTTTTGGATATTTCAGCAAATACTGCACCCAATTTTATTAAATTTTATTATTTTGCCGGTTTATAATTTTTTAGACTTAGGAAAAATATTTTTAGTTTTGTCGCAAATTTTGCATATTTTATCTAAGGCTGTTTCATTAGAAGAAAAAAGAGGGAAGAGGCCAGATTACTTTCCAAAAGCTTTGCCAAATGCTTTGGCAATAATGGCGTTTAATCAGTTTAAGAAAATAAATAAATTTTATCTGCACAGAAAAAATTTAGTTAAATATTATGCAGAAAAGCTTAAAGACACATCTTTTATTTTGCCAGTTAACGATTTAAAAGCAAATCCAAGTTATTTGCGTTTTACTGTAAAACATAAAAAAGCCCACGAAATAATTTATGAAGCATGGCACAAGCAAAATATTTTGCTAGGAGATTGGTATACAACTCCGATTGCTCCTTTTGACACAAAATTAGATGAAATGAAATATAAAAAGGGCGTCTGTCAAAATGCTGAAGAACTGGCGGAAACAACATTAAATTTGCCAACGCACATTAATATATTGCAAAAAGACGCAGAAAGAATAGTTAACTTTTTAAAAAAATTTTAAATGGAAATAAAAGAAATACAAAATAAAGAAGAGTGGGAAGGGTTTTTAAAAACCTGTTCAGAAAAAACCTTTTTACAGTCGTGGAACTGGGGTGAATTTAGCAAAGCCATGAACAATAAAATTTGGCGTTTGGGCGTTTATTATGGCGACAAATTAATTGGCATTGCAACGGTTGTAAAAATAGCTGCTAAAAGGGGTAATTTTTTATTTGTTCCTCACGGTCCGGTTGTTATTTATGGATTGGGAATTAAAGACCAAAGAGAAGTTTTAGAGATTTTGCTTTTTCAATTAAAAGAATATGCAAAAGAAGAAAACGCAGTTTTTATAAGAGTCGCGCCGATTTTAGAAAGAACTGATGAAAATAAAAAGATTTTTGCTGATTTGGGTTTTAGAAATGCGCCAATGCATTCTTCGGCTTACGAGGCAACGTGGAAATTGGATATTTACCCTGACGAAGAAGAGCTTTTAAAAAATATGCGAAAAACCACCCGATATTTAATAAAAAAAACTTCAGAAAACCCTGATATTTCAATAGAAAAAAGCACAGATGAAAAATATATTTCTGTTTATCAGAAGTTAAATAAAGAAGTTTCCCGAAGGCAAAAATTTATTCCGTTTTCTGACAGCCTGGTAAAAAATGAGTTTGAGATATTTAACAAAGACAGCGAGACTGTTTTTTTATTTGGAAAATATAAAGGTGAAATAGCAGCAGGAGCTATGGTTATTTTTTGGTCGGGAATAGCTTTTTACCATCAGGCCGCTTCATTGGGAAAATTTGCAAAATATTCTATACCTTATTTACTGCAGTGGGAATCTATAAAAGAAGCCAAATCCAGAAATTGCGCTATTTATGACTTTTGGGGCTTTACTGACCCCAGAATATTTCCACGGCATCCATGGGCAGGGCCTACTTTGTTTAAAATGGGTTTTGGCGGATATAAGAAAGAATATGTGCAAACGCAGGATTTTGTTCTGTCTAAAAAATATTGGATAAATTATATAATAGAAACAGCAAGAAGAATAAAAAGAGGGCTTTAATGCCCAACGGACATGCCAAACAGACGCAAACACATCAAAAAGAAACTTCATTCTATAAAACCGAAAAAAAGCATATTTAAAAGAGCTGTTTTTTGGTATGCAATTTTGTTATTTATTATTATTTTATCCATTTTTTATTTCGTACTATTTTTACCTGAAATTCAAGTTAAAAATATAGAAATTTCAGGAAACGAAAAAGTTGATACAAATTATATTGAGACAACAGCAGAAAATAGTGTTAATAAAAAAATCATAAGTTTTTATAATTTTTCAGTAACATCTAAAAGTATCTTTTTGGCAGGTCTGAAAGATATAAATAAAAATATTTTAGATAAATTTCCAGTGATTGATAGCGCAGAAATAAAAAGGGAATATCCGGGAACCTTAACAATAAAAGTAAAAGAAAGAAGCCCATTAGCGGTTTTTTGCGAACCCACAGACGCTTCTGAAAAATGTTTTTTTATTGATAAAAAAGGGGTTATTTTTGAGGAATTAAAAAATCTTCCGCAAAATACAGTTATTTTAAGGCAAACATTGAATAGCGAGAATGTTTTTTCTGGAAAAAACGTTATTTCAACAAACACAATGGATGTTTTTTCTAAAATTGAGAAAAATTTAAAAGATAATTTTCAAATAAATATTTCATCTGCTTTAATTTCGGCTCCATTAAAATTAGATATAACCACAACGGAGAATTGGCATATTTATTTTGATTTAAATTCAAATGTTGATTTGCAAATAACTAAAATGAATTTGTTGCTTAAGAGCGAAATTATTCCAAATATAAGAAAAAATCTTAAATATATAGATTTGAGGTTTGACAAGGCATATTATAAATAGATGTTGCCTGTCGGTAAAGGGAGTGTTATTTTTGAATATTAACCCCGCTTAGCGGGGTTTATTTTGTATTGACAATAGTGATATAATATTATATAATAAAGTATATGGATTATACATTGGAAGAAGAGTTTTTTGATAAACTTTTGCTTCAATTAAAGCTTTTATTTATACCATTTGAGGGAAATGATTTTAGCCCGAAATTTTTGAAAAGCAATATTTTACTTTATTGCGTTGTTTGTTTGCTTATTTTAAAAATATTTATATCTTTAATATCTCTTAATTTTCCTAAAAATATATTTTTTGCAGATATTACATAAACAGCTTTAACTAATTTTGTGAATAAAGGCAGAGAATCGGCTGGTTTTGAACCTTTAGCAGAAAACAAAGAACTAAATCAAGCCGCTTTGTTAAAAGCTGAAGATATGATAAAAAATAATTATTTTTCTCATGAAAGCCCAGAAGGTATTACCCCTTGGTATTGGTTTAAAGTAAGCGGTTACAATTATAAATATGCCGGAGAAAATTTAGCCATAGGGTTTTTAGATTCAAAAGACGTTTATAATGCTTGGTATAATTCTGTTTCCCACAGGGACAATATTTTAAATCCAAACTATAAAGATATTGGCACAGCCATTTTAACTGGCAATTTTAACGGTAATAACGCAACTGTTGTGGTTCAGCTTTTTGCGAGCCCGCTAACTTTAACCGTTCCAACAAGTAATAAAAAAGCTGTTCCAACGGCTGAATATAAGCCTTCAACAGAAAATTTAGATACAGCTTCTTTAAATAGCCAGACAGTTGCAAGCAACACAGAAGCCAATGAGGAGGTTTTATCTCAATTTTCAGAGTATCCAGTTATAAGGGCAGCTGGGGAAAATAGTGGCAACGCCTTGTATCTTCAATTTTTAAATTTTATATTTTATAGATATGAAGAAATTGTGCAAGGCAGTATTTTGGGTGTTTTAATGTTAGTTGCCGCCGTTTCCTTGATTAATATTTTGGTTCATTTTAATATCCAGAATAGGGGATTAATTTTAAGGTCGCTCTTGCTAATCTTTTTGCTCCTTATTTCTGTATTTTTAGACAGAAGCATTGTGGCTGTAATTATTCCTCATAAGATAATAATATGATAAGCAAAGAGAATAAAAATTTAATAAAGGCATTTGTTTTTCTATTTTTAGTTAGTTTTTTAATTATTAACTGGAATAGCGTTTCGTGGATTTTCAATTACAGGGAAATATCTGGCCTTATGTATGATTTTTTTACTCCGTATCAAAACGTAGAGGCTTCTCCAAATATTAATACTAATAACCAAACAAAAGACAATAAAGTTAAGTTTGCTTATTCTGAAAAAGAAAATGGTATTGAAATACCAGATATTGGAATTTCAGCTCCGATATCTTTTCCAGTAAATACAGAATCAGGAATTTTGGCAAAAGCCTTAGACAAAGGCCCAATTTATTATCCAGGATCAGTGCTGCCTGAAGAAAAAGGCCAAATTATAATTTTGGGGCATTCAGCTCCAGAAAATTGGCCAAAAATAAAATATGATTGGGTTTTTTCAGACCTTGAAAAATTGGTTTCAGGCAGTAAAATACTTCTTTATTTAAATAACAAAAAATATGTTTATAATGTTGAAAAGAAATCGATTATACAAAAAGGCCAAGAAATTTCGCCAAGCGCTTTGACAAATAATGATAATATTTTAATATTAGTTAGTTGTTGGCCTCCGGGTAAAAATTTACAGAGAATAGCCGTGCAGGCGAAATTAGTTAATAACTAAAACTAAAATAGCGCTAAAATAATTGACTTTTTTCTTTGTTATGGTAGAGTTGGGTATTAAATATAGTTTTAGCATTAAAATCATTTTTATCAATTAACAATGTTGCAATGTCATATAAAAAGTATAAATTGCTTTTTATTCTGATTGCAGCCATAAAGATATGAATAATAATATTTTTAAAATAGTTTTAGGCGCAGCGCTGTTGATTTCAGCGGTTTTTGCGCAACAGGCTAACGCCGTAACTACAACAAGGTCATGGAATGGCGACACCGCAGGCATA
This sequence comes from uncultured Candidatus Saccharibacteria bacterium, assembly GCA_964555955.1. Lineage (GTDB taxonomy): Bacteria > Patescibacteriota > Minisyncoccia > Minisyncoccales > Staskawiczbacteraceae > JBBTQL01. Next base: position 12,400 of record CAZKUM010000017.1, read on the forward strand.
AGAGCATTTTATAACCAAATGGCTGCGCAAAATGGTTATACGTTGATACCAACCGCTTTTGACGGTCAAGGGCACGTAAGCAATGACGCAGTAACAGCGCAAAAAATTTGTGAGCTTGCAGGATTTAATACAGTTATAAGCCGTAATTGTTTTGAGTTTGGAACCACTGGCCGCTGTAATTTTACAAGCTGTGAAAATAATGTTATAGGCGTCTGGAACACATCAACCAATAATATAGATTTGGTAAACTCATGTGGCCACACATGGCTTGCTTCTTTAACATGCGGTAATACCGCAGTTGCTTGCAGCACCAATTCTGATTGCGGAACAAGTGGATTTATTGGCAGTCCATTCTGCGCAGGTGGAAACGTTTACAAAAGCTTTAAAACATATACCTGCAACAATCCCGGAACAGCTAATTCAACATGTACAAATTCCACAGACGACAGATTAGTGAATACTTGTTCAACAAACCAGACGTGCTCAAACGGACAATGCCAAAATTTAAATATTGCTTGTAATAATAATCTTGATTGCGGAGATAGCATTTATATAGGAAGTCCGTTTTGCCAAGGAAATAATGTTTATAGAAATTTTAAGTCGTACACTTGTTTAAATCCAGGCACAGCGCAGAGTGTTTGCGCTAATTCAACTAACCCAAAATTAATAATCAATTGCACAGGCAATCAAGTTTGTTCTAATGGCTCTTGTATAACTCCAACCATTGCTTGTAATAATAATCTTGATTGCGGAGATAGCATTTATATAGGAAGTCCGT
>CAZKUM010000018.1:0-1725 GCA_964555955.1 uncultured Candidatus Saccharibacteria bacterium
ATTAGATGATGTAACCGAGACCCGTATAGTCAGATTTTAGATGATTTAATACGAGAACTTTGTTTTCGGGGGATTTTTTGTTATATTAAATTAACACTATGTCTGATAAACAATTTTTATCTATATTTTGTTGGAATGTTGGCAATCCGTCTCTTGAAAGAGCTAAAAAACAGGTAGATTGGCTTTCCAATAGAAGTGAGAATGTTTTTGTTTTGACTGAAACAAAAGGCAGTGATGGTTGCCACTATATTAAAGATTTTTTTGAAAAGAATAGATATAGTGTTGCCGCACAAGATATGAGCTTAAAAGATTATGGAACAATGATAATAAGTAAAAATAATTTTGAAAAAAATAACTTTCCAGATTTAATAGATTTTTTACCATCTCGTTCTGTTGTAATAAATTTTAGGTTGCCACAAGGAAAAATGGAAATAATAGGATTGTATGTGCCGTCCAGAAATGCTGATATTGATAAAATCAAAAGAAAGAAAATATTTATAGAAAAAGTATTAAAGGTAATTGAGAATAAAAGTTTGGCAGATTTTAGAATAGTGTGCGGAGATTTTAATATACTTGAACCAAACCATTTTCCTCATTATTCCTTTTTTCAAGATTGGGAGTATAAATTATACACGGACTTGGTAAGATTGGATATGATAGACGCATTTCGTTTTTTAAGCCCAGAAAAAAATGAGTATAGTTGGGTCGGGAGAACTGGTGATGGCTACCGTTACGACCATATTTTTGTTTCAAATAATCTTTCAAATTATATTAAAAAATGTTTTTATGACCATAATCCGAGAGTAATGCGTTTAAGCGACCACTCTGGGATGGTTTTAGAATTATATTAAAAAATGATTGAAATTGAGAAAAAATTTATTATTAATGGTAATAAAAAAAGTCAACTTGTCTCTGGGGCTGAATTTTTATACAAAAAGGTTTTTACAGATACATACTATGACACCAATAATTTTTCTTTGACCACAAAAGATATGTGGTTGCGTGCAAGAGATAACAATTTTGAATTAAAAACACCAGTTTCAATATCTGACAAAGGTTTTATAAACCAATACAAAGAACTAACCAGCGAAGTAGAGATAAAAGAACACTTGAATTTACGAGGCAGTAATTCTTTGGGTAAAATTTTATCCGACAATAAATACAATCCTTTTTGCACACTCACAACAACACGAGAGAAATATAAAAAGGGCATTTTTGCCATAGATATTGATACCGTTACGGCTGATAATTTTAGCTATTCCGTTGCAGAGGTAGAACTTATGGTTGGAAAAGAGGGAGATATAGAAAAAGGCCTAAAACAAATTGCGGAATTTATGACGCAGAATGGTATATCAGAATTTTCTATTAAGGGCAAGGTTTTAGAGTATTTGTGGCAAAAAAATCCTAATCACTACAATACCCTTTTGTTAGCTGGCGTTATAAAGGTTAATTGATTTTTGCAGTTTCAAGTGATAAACTGGGTATAAACGAGTAAGTAGTGGCCGTTTGAAAATAAGTTCTAACATCGTCCACTATTCTCCGCTTTTAATTTAAAAAATAAAATTATAAAAACATGGCATCAGATACTCGCCTTGCGGCGAAGCAGGAAAAATTTGCTTGCGCTATAAATTGCATGGATGGGAGAGTTCAAGACGCTGTAAAAAATTATATGAAAGAAAAGAAGATTGATAATTTTTGTATGTGATAAGTTTGCTAATTATAAGA
>CAZKUM010000018.1:1735-12791 GCA_964555955.1 uncultured Candidatus Saccharibacteria bacterium
AAGAAAATTTTCTCGGAGATTATGTTGATATGGTAACAGAGCCAGGTCCTAACAAAATTCTCGCAGATGCTTCGACGGACTCAGCACAAGCTAATTTAGATTCTGCGATAATTGAAAACATTAAAAAAAGAGTTGAAATTTCGGTTCATCATCACGGCTCAAAAGTTTTGGCAATTGCAGGGCATTTTGGCTGCGCTGGAAACCCAATAGAAAAAGAAGAGCAAATTAAGCATCTCAAAAAAGCCCAGAAAACGGTTGAATCTTTTGGTTTTGATGCAGAAATTATACTCTTGTGGGTAGATGGCGATTGGCAAACAGTAGAAAAATTATAAAATTATTCTTCGCGGGCAATGGTTATGCCCCATACAGATTTAGCGCCAGCTTGTTTTAAAACTTTGGAGCATTCTTCCATTGTGGAGCCTGTAGTATAAACATCGTCTACTAAAAATATCTTTTTACCCAGAATTTTGTTGAAGGGCCAAAGATCCTGAGCCGCGCCGAAGGGTTTTTTTATTGCAAAAACTCCTTTTAAGTTTCTCTCTCTTTCTTCTTTTTTAAGCTCCATTTGCGGTTTTGTTGGTTTCGTTTTTATCAAAATATCTGAAAATAAAGGGACATTTAATATTTTTGATAATTCTTTTGCCAGTTCTTCTGACTGGTTATATCCGCGAAATTTTAATTTTTTATTATCTAATGGAACTGGAATTAAAATGCTGTTTTCCCAAATTTCTTCAATATTTTTGCCAGACAAAATTAAATGTTCTGCAATTAGCAAAGCTAAAGTTTTTGCCAGGTTTTTTATGTACGGCTGATATTTAAACTGACGAATTAATTTTTTAGTCAACAATTTTTCTTTATAAGGCAGGGCAAAATAAAGCCCTGAAAGTTTTTTGTCGGAGCATTTGTTGCATTTACCCTGAGCGAAGTTGAAGGGTTTCCCATTATTTTTTTGCGCCAAAGGCAGTCTTTTGGGGTTTTTATTACAAAGGCAATAATCGTATTCTGAAATATCTAAAATTGATTTGCAATCTTGGCATAAAAGATTCTCCTCTCTGTTGCATCCTAAGCAAAAATAAGGGAAAAATAGTTCCAATAAAAACGTTTTTAATTTATCCACAGTTGTTGTTTTATCCACAGTGTTATTATATATTTTTTACGATATAATAAAAATAAGACTGCCTGCAAGTTGCAAGTTTTTAGTATAACTTTATTATTCAACAATGCGAAATATTTTTAAAAATCCTTTTAAGATGTTTTTCCCAAAGAAAATGTTGGGAATAGACGTTGGAACAACTTCAGTTAAAATTGTTGAGGTTTCCCGTTGGGGGCAAGGGAAAACATTAGAAAATTATGGCGAAATTAATTCACTTGCTCTTTACAAGGAGCCTTTTAAAAAAGTTCAAAGAGGCAGTTATATGCTTTCTGATTCTTTTGTTTCAAAAGCGATTATGGCAATTTCAAACGAGGCCAGGATTAAAACCAAAGCAGTGATTTTTTCTATTCCTGATTTTTCCACATTTTGCACATCTTTTGAATTGCCGCCAATGACAGAAAATGAAATACCAGACGCAGTTAAATATAATGCGCCGCAATATATTCCGCTTCCAATATCAGAAACCACATTAGACTGGAAAATAATAAGCGGAACTGCTGGAAATAAGCAGTCGCCATTAAAGGTGTTTTTAGTGGCGGTGCCAAATCAGGTTGTACAGGGTTATCAAAATGTGGCTCAAATGGCTGGCCTTGAACTTTATGCTCTGGAAGCTGAGGCTATGTCAGTGGCAAGGTCGTTAGTAAAAGATAATAAAAAAACAATATGCCTGTTGGATATTGGAGCTCAAAGTACGACTATTAATATTATTGACAAAGGAAATATAAAAAAGAGTTACAGTTTTAATTTTGCCTCAGGCCAGTTAGCCCATGCCGTATCTTCTGCTTTGGGGATAACATATAGCGAAGCTGAAGAAATAAAAAATAAAGAAGGATTAATTTCTAAAAATGAAAGCGTTTCTAAAAATTTGTATTTTTTGATTGACCCTATTTTATTTGAAGTGAGAAAAATTTTAATTGATTTTTATCAAAGCGACGGCAAAGAGGTAGACGAAATTTATTTGACCGGAGGCACTGCTAATCTTCCGGGGTTGAGGGAATATTTTGTTGAAGTGCTTAAAAAGAAAGTGGAAATACCTAATTGTTTTTCTGATTTATTGTATCCGCCCATTCTTGAAGAATCAATTGAAAAAATGAGTCCAAGATTTTCGGTGGCGGTTGGAGCCGCTTTGTTGGGGCTGGAAACTTAAGATAAAATACAACATAAAATGAATTTTAATCTTAACATAATCTATCAACTAAGGGATAAAAAAAACTGGTGGGTTGATGTTGTTTTTTATTTTGTTATATCTTCGTTGCTAGCTACAATTATCTGTTATGTTATTTTTGTAATTCAAATTTATATCCAAAATGAAAAAATTAAAGAAGTGCAAGTTGCCCTAACTACCGTTGGAACTGATCAGCAAAAAGAAATGGAGAAGCAGGTTTTTGAATACCAGAAAAAAATTAATGATTTTTCAACATTAATTAATGACCATAAAATTGCATCTAATATTTTTGCCTTTATAGAAAAGTATACCCTGCCAAATGTTTGGTTTTCTAGGTTTTCAGTAGACGAGAAGCAACCAGGAATCGTGCTTTCTGGGGAAACAGATGATATAGAAACTGTAAGCAGGCAGATTTCAACATTTGAGGCGACCGAATATGTTAAAAAAATAGATCTTTTAAATTCGCAAAAAGGATCAACAGAAAAAATTAACTTTAATATTAGTCTTTCTTTAGACTCAAAAATATTTATTTTTGAACCGGCAGCTTTGTCAGAACTAAAAAATAATGTAAATAATTTATCTTCATCTTCGTCTTCATCCTCGTCTGGCGGAACAACAACTACAGAAAATAATCAAATTGGGAATACAGCAAAAAGCAGTGAAAAATTAATAACACATTTTAATATTTTATTAACCCCGGCATTTGTTGGCTCTGTAAATCAAGTTGATCACACTATTGTAACAAATGTTCCTCCTGGCACAGATATAACCAATTTAACCCCATTAATAATTATTTCGCAAAAAGCCTCTATTATTCCAGCCTCTAATGTTCCTCAAAATTTTACTGGAGATGTTATTTATACAGTCACAGCCGAAGACGGATCTACGCAAAATTATGCGGTAACTGTAAATGTTTCTTCCCCAGAAACTGCGAAATCTAATCAAGCTGGAACAACTCAATTTGGAACAAATAGCATTATTTTAATTATTTCTATAGTTGCCGTTGTTTTTATTGTAATACTTATAATATTCTTATTTTTATTTAAAAAAATAAAAGGCAAGAAGAAATGAAAATAGACCGCCCAATTTCAATAGCGCTCATTCTCTTTATTATACTGGTTTTGATAATATTTTTTGTGTTGCCAAAATATCGCGATTTTAGGTCTTCTCAAGCAGATTTAGGAAAAATTGAAGCCGAATTTAATGGTAAATATGCATATTATTCCGAAATTAGCAAAGCATTCAGGGATTTGCAGGACCAAAAAGAAAGTGTTGATAAAATTGATAGCGCCTTGCCAAAAAAATCGCCCATTGCCGACATAGTTTATTTTTTTCAAAACAATTCCCGCGAAAAGGGGTTAATTATTAAGGATTTATTCTTGGCTAAATTTTCCGCCCCGGATCCAGAGAGCGGTGTAAAAGAAATTGTTTTTTCTTTAAATTTAATAGGCACTTATTCGTCTTTAAAAAGTTTTCTTTATTCTATGGAAGAATCGGCCCGTTTGTTTGAAGTAAATAGCATTACTTTTGGTTCTTCAATTTCACAGGGATCTTCTGAAACATCTACTAATAATAAAATACAAAATCAGCCGCAATTTCAATCAGAACAAACGTATTCTTTTCAATTAGAAATAAAAACTCATTCATATTAACCATGGCAATAGTTTTTATATCACCTAAAAAAAGGCAAAAAATATTTTTTATGGGAATAACTGTATTGTTTTTATTGTTTATATCTTTTGTAAGTTTAAGCGTTTTTTTATCAAAACCTAAGGCTGTTCCAGAAGAACAAGTTTCAATAACTCCAAAAATTAACATTAATTTTAAAATTTTAGAATCAGATAAAATAAAATACGTACAGCCTATGGGAAAAATTGAAAAATCATTTTTTTATGAGGCCTTAACCGATAAAAAACAATTTAAAACCGGAACTATTTTAGCGGTTTCGCCAGAAGAAGCCAAAAAAGCAATAATTGCTATGGGATTAACTATTACTAAATTTGAAGAAGTAAAAGTGGGCCGGGACAATCCATTTATACCTTATTACGTAGCAGTTCAAACCATTAATAAGTAGAACAAAAAAAGTTTAGCAGTATTTCGTAATTCAAGTTAAATATAGTAAAATATAATAATATGAAATTAATTCAAGAACTATTTGGCAACGGGATATTGAGCGAACAAAAAAAGAATGAGTTGGAAGACGAATTAAAAAAAACCGGGAAAACCGAGGAGGAAATAATTTTGGAAAAAAAGATTGTTTCTGAAGATATTTTATTTAAATTGAAAAGCAGTGTTTTAAAAATTCCTTTAAAAAAAATAAAGGCAGAAGAAATTCCTTTAGATGTTTTAGAAATAGTGCCAGAAGAAGCGGCAATCAATTATAAAATGGCTTCTTTGGGCAAAAAAAACAATATTATTGAAATAGGAATGGTTTATCCAGAAGATATATTGGCTCAAAATGCCTTGAGATTTTTAAGCCAGCGTGAAAATTTTAATTATGAAACGCACCTTATAACATTCACCGATTTAAATAATCTTTTAAAGCAGTACAGAAATTTAAAAAACGAAACAAAAAAAGCGTTAGAAGAATTGGGCAGAGTGCAAAAAGAAGGTTTTGAAGGGATTGAAAAAAAGATTAGCTCAAAAATAGTGACAGAAGAGGCTCCGATTATTAAGATGGTATTGGTCATTTTAAGGCATGCCGTTGAGGGCAATGCTTCTGATATTCACATAGAGCCAACTGCAGACAAAATGAATGTCCGTTTTAGACAAGACGGAATTTTACATCCTAGCCTTTTTTTGCCGTTAAACATTTTTCCTTCTGTTGTAGCCAGGATTAAAATTATTGCAGGAATGAAGATTGATGAAAATAGGGTTCCTCAGGACGGAAGATTCTCAGCTAAAGTTAATGATAAAGAGGTTGATTTTAGGGTTTCAACTTTTCCTACTCTTTATGGAGAAAAAGTAGAAATTAGGGTTTTAGATTCTAGTGAGGGATTAAAGTCATTGGAAAATTTGGGGCTGAAGGGCAGAAATCTTGAAGTAGTAAAAGAGGCGGCAAAAAAACCGCATGGTTTAATTTTGGCCACAGGCCCTACAGGTTCTGGAAAAACAACAACATTGTATGCTCTTTTACGCATTTTAAATAAAGATAGCGTTAACATAGTTACTTTAGAAGATCCTATAGAATATTCTATTTCAGGAATTAATCAATCCCAGATAAAACCAGAAATTGGCTATACTTTTTCTAGCGGACTTCGCCAAATTTTAAGGCAAGACCCAAATGTTATTATGGTGGGCGAGATTAGAGATGAAGAAACAGCCAACCTTGTTACGCACGCCGCTTTAACTGGCCATATAGTTTTTTCAAGCTTGCACGCCAATTCTACTTTAGGAGTAATACCGAGATTAATTGATATGGGGGTAAGATCATTTTTAATTCCTTCAACTTTAAGAGTTGCCGTTTCTCAAAGATTAGTCAGAGCTCTTTGCCCTCATTGCAAGCGGAAAATAAAGCCCAATGAAAAAATAGAAAAATATATTTTAGAAAAAATTAAAAATTCGCCACCTGTTGTAAGAAAAGATATTAAAATTCCGCAACCATTATATATATATGAAGCCAAGGGCTGTGAAATCTGCAATTTTTCAGGATATATGGGCAGAACAGCTTTGTTTGAAGTTTTATCTATGACAAACGAATTAGCAGAATTAATCGCCGTAAATCCCGTAGAAAGTTTAATTTTAAAAATTGCGCAGAAACAGGGAATGACAACAATGGAGCAAGATGGAATATTCAGGGTTTTAAGCGGAGAAACTACTCTTGAAGAAATAACCAGAGTTACAGAAGAAAAATAATAAATAAAAATTATTTAATATATGGATTATCTTCAAAATTTAAAAAGGCTATTAGACATAGTTGTTAGGGAAGGGGCTTCTGATTTTCACATTTCTGCCGGCAGGCAGCCTACAATTAGAATTACAGGCCAGTTAATTCCTTTAACTAAAGAAAAAAATGTTTCATCTGCAGACGCTAAAGAGTTTGCTTTTGCGCTAATGAATGAAGAAAAAAAGCAGAGATTTTTAAAAGAAAAAGAAGTTGATTTTTCTTATGATTTTGATGGGAAAGCCAGGTTTAGGGTAAATATATTTTTTCAAAGGGGAAATGTCAGTTCAGCTTTACGCCTTATTTCTTCAAAAATTAAAACTGTTGAAGAATTAAATCTTCCGCCTATTTTGCACGATTTTGCCAGCAGGCCGCAAGGTTTAGTTTTGGTTACCGGAGCCACCAGCCAGGGAAAATCCACAACATTAGCGGCATTAGTAGATGAAATAAACCACACAAAGCCAGTTCATATAATTACAATTGAAGATCCAATTGAATACCTTTATCAGAGTGACAGAGCTATTGTTGACCAAAGAGAAATCCCAGAAGACGCGCTCTCTTTCGCCAGCGCTTTAAGAGCTACTTTCCGCCAAAATCCAGATGTGATTATGGTTGGAGAAATGAGAGATTTAGAAACAATTTCAACTACTATTACTGCTGCTGAAACCGGCCACTTGGTTTTTTCCACTTTGCACACTAATTCTGCATCCCAAACAATTCATAGAATTGTGGATGTGTTTCCAGCTGAACAGCAAAACCAGATTAGATTTCAATTGGCAGGTTCTTTGCTCGGAATTGTTTCACAGAGACTGATTCCAAGAATAAGCGGAGGATTTATTCCTTTTTGCGAAGTTTTAATTTGTAATGCTGCTGTTGCCACTTTAATCAGGGAAAATAAAAATCACGAAATTCCAGCTGTAATAGAAACCTCTTCCAGAGAAGGAATGATATCTTCAAATCGGTCTTTGGTTGATTTAGTGAGAAGAAAAGAAATTTCTTTAAATAATGCAATTGATTTTTCTTTAAACCCAGCAGACTTAAAGAGCTTGTTAAAATAGGCTAAGAGTTATTATTGAAAGATAATAAATGAAATTTTCTTACAAAGCGAGAACTAAAGAGGGTAAAATTGAGACGGGCACAATAGAGGCCTCTTCTAAAGAAGCGGCTGTTTTGATTTTACAAAAATATAATATTTTTGTTACTTCTTTAGACGAGGAAAATAAAGGGGCTTTGTTTGCCAAAAAATTTAGCTTTTCTAAAAAAATTTCAAAAAAAGATTTGTCTATATTCTCAAGGCAGTTGGCAGTGATGCTTGAATCTAGAATTCCAGTTATTCAAAGCTTAACGAGCTTAGCGGCTCAAATTAAAAAAGAAAATTTTAGAGAAGAAATTATTAAAATTTCTTCAATGGTAGAAGAGGGAAGCCCTTTATCAGAAGCTTTTTCTGTTTTTCCAAATACTTTTGATGATTTTTTTATTAGTTTATTAAAATCTGGCGAAGCCTCGGGCAAAATTTCTGAAACCCTTTATTATCTTTCAGACCATTTAGAAAGAGAACAGGATATAGCTTCTAAGGTAAAACAGGCAATGATTTATCCAATTTTTACCTTGGCTGTGCTGGGAGCAGTTATGGTAATAGTAATGTCTACTGTAATACCGAAAATTGAAGAAATTATAAGAGAAACAACAAATAATCCTCCTTTTTTTACTAAAGTAATGCTGGTATTTTATGATTTTTTGGGAAACTACGGATGGATGATATTACTTGCCTTTTTTTGGCTGGTTGTTTTTTTTGTTTATTATTTCAAAACAAAAGAAGGGAAAAAAAGATACGACCAATTATCTTTAAGAACGCCGCTTTTAGGAAAAATTTTACAGAAAATTTTTCTTATCCGTTTTGCAGAAAATATTTCTACTCTTATTTCCGCTGGGCTTTCAATAAATGTTGCCCTTAGAATTACAGAAGATACTATGGGTAATTTTATATATAAAAAAATTGTGGCTGAAACAGAAAAAGGAGTTTCTGAAGGAGAAAAAATAAGTTCTATTTTAGTGAAGTATCCAGAGAGCATTCCTTCTTTTGTTGTTCAAATGATTAAGGTTGGCGAAGAAACGGGCAAACTTGATAAAACTTTAATGGAAATAGTAAATTTTTACGGCAAAGAAGTGAGAGATGCAATAAATACTTTAACAACGCTTTTAGAGCCTATTTTGATAATTTTTTTAGGAATAATGGTGGCATTGCTGGCAGTTTCTGTTTTAGAGCCGTTATACGGCGCATTAGGAACAATTTAAAGTTATCCACAACTCGCTATTGCTTGCATATTCTATAAATATTATAATAAATAAATTAGTTCTTAAATGAAAAATTCATTACTTGGGAAAAGAGGTTTTACGTTAATAGAATTATTGGTTGGTATCGCTATAATTGCTACTCTGTCTGCAATTATTTTATTTAACGTAGTACAATATATAAACAAAGGAAAAGACGCGTCAATAAAGGGAAATTTGGTTATTTTAGTTCCGGCCGGAGAAGCATATTACGGGGCTAATAATGATAGCTATACTAATTTTTGCGCTTCTAGTGTTGCTGTAAATGCTTTAGCTCAAATTCCCTCTTCGCAGAATAAAAAATGCAACGTAGACATTTCAACAGGAAATACTTGGGCAGTTTGCGCTCAGGAATTTACAGATAATACAAAAGCTTATTGCGTTGACAGCAAAGGTATTAAAGAAGAAATAAATAATTCTGCCTGCATACCCACTCTCTTTGTTTGTCCTTAATAAATATTTTTCGGCCGACAAATACATACTATTAATATTTTATATTAATTTATGAAATAAAATGTCTGAATATCCACATAACAATTTTTTTGGCAAAATAAGTTTTGGCCTCGCCCGCACGGCCAAAGGCCTCGCCCGTTCAGCTACGGCCAAGGGTTTTACAATTATTGAATTAATCGTTGTTATCGCCATTATCGCAGTGTTAGCCGCTGTCGTATTAGTTAATGTAACAACTTATATAGCTAAAGGTAAAAATGCAGCTATAAAAGGGACTATGTCAAGCATGGCAACAATCGCAGCTGGTTATTATGATAATAATTCCAGTAGTTTTATCGGATTATTGACTACTGAACCTTTCGCAGTTGGAATAATCGCTATTGATAGCGCAAACGGTTCTAACAACGTTACTTCTAATGTGATAGCTACCGCTTGGTGTGTGCAGAGCGCTCTTAACGGAGGCGGAAGCTGGTGCGTTGATTATTCTGGCTACAAAGGAACAACAGCAAACTGTGACGCCACTAATGCTAACTGCCAGTAGGATTAATTTTTGGCCTTGTCAAAGTTAAAATTCAAACTATTTTAATGATAAAAATAATTAAAAATAAAAGGTCGAAACTTAAAATTTAATATTTTTACAATTAAAAATATAAAGGTCGATTCTTTATAAAGTTAATAAAATTAAAAAAATAATAAAAACAAAATGAATAAAAATAAAAAAGGCCTCGCCCGTTTGGCTACGGCCAAGGGTTTCACAATTATTGAATTAATCGTTGTTATCGCAATTATCGCAGTATTGGCAGCCATCGTGTTGGTAAACGTAACGCAATATATCGCTAAAGGAAAAGATGCGTCTATCAAAGGAAATATGTCAAGCATGGCAACAATCGCAGCAGCTTATTATGACAATAATACCAGCTCTTTCACTGGTTTAGCTTCAGATCCTGCTTTTAATGCTGGTGTAATCGCTATTGATAGCGCAAACGGTTCTAACAACGTTACTTCTAATGTGATAGCTACCGCTTGGTGTGTGCAGAGCGCTCTTAACGGAGGCGGAAGCTGGTGCGTTGATTATTCTGGCTACAAAGGAACAACAGCAAACTGTGACGCCACTAATGCTAACTGCCAGTAGAATTAGACTGAAAGTTTTAATTTTAGGTATTTTAAAAAACAGGCCAGTTAAATGGCCTGTTTTTTATCATAAAAAGTGGTAAGATTATAAAATAATAACTTTAAAAGTTCATGGTTAAAAATATGATAAAAATATTTTCTGACAGTAAAACAAAAACCAGAATTATTATTTTTGTTATTTTGGCTTTGATTTTTTTGTTAGCTTTCTTTATAAGGACATATTTTTCTTATAAAATTGTTTTTTCTAATGGAATTGTGAAATATAACGATGACGCGATGTATCATATGCGTTTTTTGGAAAATATGCTTTTAGGTGGCCACTTTCCCTCTTTTATATATTTTGATCCATATACTAATTTTCCCCAGGGAACTTTTGCCAGAATAGCCCCGTTATATGATTTTATTTTAGCCGCTTTTATTTGGCTGATATCTTTTGGCAAACCAACTTTAGAACTCGTAAATAAAGTGGCGCCTTTTTACCCCGTGGTTTTGGGAAGTTTAATTCCAGTTGTAATATATTTTATAGCCAGGGCGATTTGGAATAATAATAAAATTTCTTTAACAGCTGCTTTTTTCACAGCCATAACTCCTCCTATTTTATATAAATCTTTGTTGGGGGCAAACGACCACCACGTTGCAGAAGTTTTATTTTCTTCATTGTCGCTGATGTTTTTGTTTTATGCTTTAAAGTCCGCTAAAAATGGAACATCTTTTAAAAACAAAAGCCTTTGGTTTTTTGTTTTGATGTGCGGACTTTTTCTAGGTTTTTATTTTTTAGTTTGGACTGGGGCTATATTATTTCTTTTTATAATTTTTGTTTTTTTAGCTGTTTATTATTTGATAGAATTTATTTTTAAAAAGCCGGCTACATGGATTTTGATTGCTGGAGCAATAATTTTTTTGATATCTTTTTTGATGATACTTCCATTTTTTGGCCACCCCG
>CAZKUM010000019.1:0-11788 GCA_964555955.1 uncultured Candidatus Saccharibacteria bacterium
ATAATGAAATTAGACGGAGGAGACAAAGTGGCATCTGGAGCATGCCTCAAAGACTAATTTTATAATTTTTAATTTTGTAATTTTATAAATAATTTTTAAAATTCTTTAATTTTTAAAAATTTAGAAATTTAGTTATTATTTAAAAATTAAAAATTGGAAATTAAAAATTACTTTTGAGGTTATTCACAGCCAAATATTGCATATATTTTACATAAAGTTGTATAATAAATTAATGAATAATAAAAAAATAGTTTCTTTATTTGCGTTTACAGGAATTTTTGGTTTTATAGGTATGATTTCAGCTGCTTCAGGTTCGGTTCAAATACCCAATCCTTTAATTTATAATGACATTTGGAGTTTGCTATGGGGAATTGCATGGTACGTTGGCTCATTTATTGCGGCGTTAGGCACAATAATGATTATATGGGCCGGAATACTTTATCTTACTTCGGCTGGCAGTCCCGAAAAAATGACTAAGGCAAAAACCGCATTAACCTATGCTATAATAGGTATAGTTGTTGGAATATCTGCCACAACAATAGTTTCAATTATTGGGGAAATCATAGGCGCAAAAAAATAAAAATAAAAAAGTAAAAAAGGTCGAGTCTCATTACTTTACATTAACTTGAATACGTTAAAAAATTTATCAGTTAAAAAATATTATTAATTTATTAATAAAAATGAAAAAAAGTTTAATTATTTTATTTGCAGCAAGCATATTGGTTTTACCGTTTGCGGCTTCTGCTATAGATTTTTCATTGCCAAGCGGCAATATAAACAGCGTTCCTAATCTTATTAATGCAATATTGACTCCAGTTTGGCAGGTATTCATTGGATTAGCAGTAATTATGATTATCATAGCTGGTATTTTATTTCTTACTGCGGCGGGAAATCCTGAAAAAGTGCAACAGGCAAGAAACGCTTTTCTTTGGGGAATAGTCGGAATAGTAGTTGGAATATTAGCTTTTTCAATTACAACTGTTGTTAGAATAGGAATCGGAGGTTAATTTATCATTTTCACCGGGTATCCAACTTTTTATTTAAGAAAAAGCTGGATACCCGGCTAACTAAAAATGGATAAAAAAATATTATCGTTAATTTTATTGGCTGCTGTTTTAATTTTGCCTGGCGTAGCTGGCGCGCAAACTGTTGCTGGCATGATTACAAATGTTATAAATAACGTGGTTTGGCCTTTTGCAATAGGAGCTGTAGTTGTTTTGTGGATTGCCACAGGCCTTATGTTTTTAACAGCGCAAGGCGAACCTGGCAAATTAACCAATGCAAAAGGGGCATTAATTGCAGCTATAGCTGGAACAGTGATAGTTGTTATATCCACCACGGCAATTACTATCGTGCGCAACGCTTTAGGAATTTAATTTATTTTTTATATGAACAAAAAAACACTATTTTTAATTTTATTAGTAATTATTTTCGTTTTACCGATTAGTGCACACGCAGATCAATTTTGCGATGCGGTGAAAAATATAGAAAGTATAATATGGAGAATAGGAGGATCTATGGTTGTCATTGGATGGGTGACAGCGGGAATATTATATCTTACAGCGGCTGGGGGTGAACGTATGGGAATCGCAAAAAAAGCTCTAATTGCAGCGGTTATCGGAACAGTATTAGTTGTAATTTCAGCAAGCATGTCTGGTATAATTATTGACGCATTAGATTTTGAAGGTATTCAGGGTTCGTGTTCGACAAAATAAATAACTGGTTTTTGGTGTATCTCTTCTAATTGTAAGATATCGTGCCCTGCCCCGTTAGAAATTTAATCTTAACTTAAGATTAAATTTCTAACGGGGTTTTAATTGCGCGGGTTTTATGTTATTATATTAAGTGCTAGATTAGGTGTTAGATTTAAAATGCCGAGGTGGCGAAATTGGCAGACGCGTATGGCTTAGGACCATATGGGGCAACCCTTGGGAGTTCGACTCTCCCCCTCGGCACAAAAAACTCTTTAAAAGAAGATTCTTTTTCCCTAATAACTGACGGCCGTCTCTTATTAGGGATAAGGAAAAGATTAGTTTAGTTTTAATTATAAATCAAAAAATCTTTTAATGTCTTTGTCGTGAATTATTTTTTCTATTCTTAAAAATCTTATATCTCCCCTAAAGTCCCTTTTCCAAAGTTTTAACAATGCCAATAATTCTTTTTCTATATCGCAAGGAGTAATCCAAACGCTATGTTGAAGTTCCTTAAATTTTAACCATTTTAATTCTTTTCTCAAAAAGCTTCTTTCTTTTCTGTTTATCTCTGGTATGTCAAAGATTATAGCCCACCATTTACCGCTCCATTTTTCAATTTTCTTTTTATCTTTTATAATATTTTTAATTATTTCTATTCTCCCTTTTTCAGTAAGATAGATTTTACTATTTTTTGCAGTAAAATATGAACTATTTTTTAAATGTGAAATTTCTCTTGAAATATAATATTTCTTTTTACCCCTATATTGAATTAATCCGCCCACAATTTCTTCTGGATTAAATACTATATCAACACTTAAATCAAGAAGATTTTTAGAAGTATCTTTTAAATATTCTAATGTTTTAACAATCAAAGAATTTTTTTGAGGTTTTTTCATTATTAGCTTTACCTTAATAAGAGACGGCCGTCAGTTATTAGGGAAAAACAAAAACCGAGATTAACGGCTTTTGTTCTGTTTCTTATTTACACAGTTTCAATTTTAGGAATTTTTATTGTAAGCATTCCTTTTTCCATTTGGGCGTCAGCTTTATCTATGTTAATATTTTCAGGCAAAACTATTTTTCTAGAAAACGGGCCCCAATAACATTCCTGATAAAAATATTTTTTCTCCGGATTAATTTGCGGATCGCATCTATTTCCTTTAATAATCATCATATCTTTTTCTAAAGATATATCTATGTCTTTTATTTGTATTCCGGCAATTGCAGCCAAAACAACAAAATACGAATTTGTTTCATAAACATCAACCACAAGCTCGCCGTCTTGGTCAAAAATTTCACCATCCGGTATTATTATTTTTTCTTGTTCAATTTTCCCGCCTCGGGCAGATATTTTTTTTGCCATTGTATTTAATATTAAAAGTTAGTTAATTTTGCATACTCCTTTTAATTTTTTAAGTTTTTCAAATCCTGCGAAGACAAAAACAGCAAGCGCTATTAAAATTCCTATTGGTATTATTATTTTTGCGGATCCTTCTAATGTCATTATAGAAAAATCATAAGCGCCATGCAAGGCCACAGCTAAAAATAAACCTGCTACAATGTAAACTACTCTTTTTTTTATGTCGCAAATAGACAGCGCTAAAAAATAGCCTGCTACAGCCGAGCACAAGGTGTGTAAAAAAGTGGCTCCTATAAATCTTATAAAACTTACTATCATGGTTTTATTTAAAACGTCATTGAAAGAAAGGTTATCGGCTGGGGCAATCAAATATAGAATATTTTCTACGGCGGCAAAACCCAAAGCAACAATGACCATATAAAGCATGGCGTCTAAAGGCTCATCAAACTCATAATGAGTGATTACTTTTATTTTAACAACTAAATATTTAAAAATCTCTTCTGTAAAAGATATCACTAAAAACCAATATATTAACGAAGCTGCAATTGGAGAAAAATCAATTTTATCCAATAAAGACGAAAGCCCTATTTGGATAAAAAAAACAGGCAAAGTTATAAAAGCTCCCCATAAAAAAATTTTCAAAATCATTTTTTTAGATTCAGGATGCTGGTCTTTTTGCAAATAATAGGCAAGCCACGTCAAACTGGGTAAAATTCCAAAAATTATATATAAAGATAAACGATAAAAATCCATTATAATTAAAAATTTAAATTTTTATTTTGGCCACTCTTCAATCATTAAACACATCTTTTTTACCTGCCTGCCGTCAGGCAGGTTTTTTATAGGCCCGCCTAGACTCTCGCTTCGATTCGGCGAAACGGGCGGCGAGGCTGGCAGCTGCTGATAAATTTCTTCTGTTATAAAGGGCATAAAGGGATGCAGAAGCTTTAAAGAATTTAATAAAACATAAAATAAAATTTTACTTGTTGTGTCGTTTTTCCCTTCGGCTTCGCTCAGGGTAAGCTGCTCTTTGGATTTCTCAATATAAATATCGCAAAAATCGTGCCAGAAAAAATTATATAAAGTGTGAGCCGCTTTTCCAAACTCAAAATTATCCAAGTCTTTATCTGTTGATTTTATTGTTTTTTCTAAAGCTTTTAAAATTGTTTTATCTGCTGGAGTTTTGGGCGATGGTTTTTTAACCCTTTGGCTACCTTCAAGGCCTTTTTCATTTTGCGACATTACAAACCGGCTAGCGTTCCAAATTTTATTGCAGAATTTTTTACCCATTAAAATATTATCTGTTACAAACTTCATATCTTGATTTCCCATTATTTGATAGGCAATTCCAAATCTTGTTGCATCGGCTCCAAATTCTTCAACTAATTTTAACGGATCAATGCCGGTTCCCAATGATTTTGACATTCTTTGACCATCACGCGTTAAAACAGTGGCGTGTATATAAACATCTTCAAATGGAGCCTCTTTCATAAATTCCATTCCAGAAAAAATCATTCTTGCCACCCACAAATTTATAATATCTCTTGCGGTTGATAAAACATTTGTATGATAAAAAGTTTTTAAATCTTTTGTTTTTTGAGGCCAACCCAAAGTTGCAAATGGCCATAAAGCAGAGCTAAACCATGTATCTAAAACATCTGTTTCGCCTTCAATTGGAATTTTATGCCCCCACCATATTTGGCGGGAAATGCACCAGTCTTTTACGTTTTTTAACCAGTCAAGATATGCTTTTTCAAAAGATTTTGGATGAAATTTTATTTTTCCTTTTTTAACTTGTGCCTCTGCTATTTTTGCCAGCTCATCCATTTTTAGAAACCATTGCAAAGAGGGGATTAGCTCAACGGTTGTGTTGCATCTATAGCATTTTGGAATCTGGTGGCTATAATCTTCCTCTTTTTCTAAAAGATTTTGATTTTTTAAATCTTCTAAAACTATTTTTCTGGCTTCCTCAACTTTCAAATCCATATATTTTTGCGGGACATCAGTCATTTTTCCTCTTTCTGAAATAATCTGCAAAGATTCTAATTTATGCTTTTGGCTAATTTTATAATCAGTTAAATCATGAGCTGGTGTTACTTTTACGGCTCCCGTTCCAAATTCTTTATCAACCAGCTCGTCAGCAACAATTGGTATTTCCCTGCCGGCCAAAGGCAAAATAACAGTTTTGCCAACTAATTTTTTATATCTTTCATCTTTTGGGTTCACCGCAACAGCCGTATCTCCCAGCATTGTTTCTGGCCTTGTTGTTGCGACAATAACGAAGTTATTGTCGCCTTTCAACGGATATTTTATATAATATAATTTCCCTTTTTCTTCTTTATATTCAAGTTCTAAATCAGATAAAGAAGTTGCGCATCTTGAACACCAATTTACAACTCTTTTGCCCCGATAAATCCAGCCTTTTTGATGATAATGCGAAAATGCTTCTTTTATTGCCAAAGAATAACCCTCGTCCATTGTAAATCTTGTTCGCGACCAGTCGCACGAAGAGCCAAGTTTTTTAAACTGATTCAAAATTTTATTTCCGTATTCTTCTTTCCATTTCCAAACTTCTTCAATAAATTTATCCCTGCCTAAATCAAACCTTGATTTTCCCTCTTTTCTTAATTTTTTTTCAACAACATTTTGAGTGGCAATTCCAGCGTGATCGGTTCCTGGCAGCCACAATGTTTTATACCCCTGCATTCTTTTTCTTCTAATTAAAATATCCTGCACTGTTGCATTTAAGGCGTGGCCAATGTGAAGCTCTCCGGTAACATTTGGCGGGGGAATAACAATTGTAAACGGTTTTTTGTGGCGCAAAGGCAGTTTATCTGGATTAAAAAAACCGCTTTTTTCCCAAAGCTGGTAAATTTTATCTTCAACCTCTTTTGCATTATATTGTGGTAATAATTCCATATAATTTTATTCGTTTATTCTATCATTTTTTAAGATATTCGTAAATTTGATTTTGCCTCTAATTTTTGCCATACAATTTTTTTTGTTTTATGAAAATATCCGGCAATTGCTGTCATTAAGCCGTTGTCAGTTGAGTGGTCAATTTCTGGAAATAAAAATTCAGTGTTTGGCATTTCTTCTTTTATTTTTATTAACATTTGAGTTTTTAATTCGTGATTAGCTGAAACTCCCCCGCCTAAAATTATTGTTTTTGCCTTATAATCTCTTGCCGCTTTTATTGTTTTTTTAAGCAAAACATCTATAATTGCCTGCTGAACCTCAGCAGAAAACTCGGCTTGTAATTGGTGAGTTTTTTGGCTCGAGCCAAAAAACTCACTATTTTCTTTTTTAATTTTTTGCCATGCATATAAAACGGCTGTTTTTAATCCTGAAAAACTAAAATCATAATCCTTTGTTGAAATCATAGGCCTTGGCAAAGTTCCTTTTGGTTCTATATTTTCTGCCAATTTTGAAATAATTGGTCCTCCAGGGTAGCCTAATCCTAAAATTTTTGCAGCTTTATCAAAACATTCGCCGGCCGCATCGTCTCTGGTTTCTCCTAAAATTGTATACTTTCCGGTGCCAGACATTAAAATTATTTGCGTATGACCACCAGAAACCACCAGCGCAATGGCCGGTAATTTTATTTCTTTTTTATTTAAATAATTAACTAAAATATGCGATTCTATGTGATTTACCGCTACAATTGGAATATCCCAAAAATATGAAATCGCTTTTGCAAAATTTACTCCAACCCACAAACAAGGCTCTAGGCCCGGCCCGTTTGTTATAGCAATTAAATCAATCCCTCCTCCGTCGGGACCTGCGGCATCTGGTTTGCCGTATTTTTTCAAAAATGGAATGATTTTTTTAAACAATTCTGGTTCTCTTTCCAGTATTTTTTCTATTTTTTTAAATTTTGAACTTTTAATTTTTAATTTTTGGTTCAATAATTTAGCTTGTTTCAACGCATCAATTAAAACAGGTGTTAAATTTTTCTGATGTTCTCTTTTAGCCATTGCCGGGTAAACTCCGCCATATTTTTGATGTACTTTAATTTGCGAAGCAATAACATTTGCCAAAACCTTAAAAGAGCCGCTGCTGTCGGCCTCTAAAATTGCTATACCTGTGTCATCGCAAGATGTTTCAATGGCTAAAATACGCATATATAATTTATACCCGAAAAGTTGCAAAAATTCAATTTTTAAGCTATTATCAAGATAAGTTTTTACGGCCCCATCGTCTAGCCTGGTCTAGGACATCAGATTTTCAATCTGGTAACATGAGTTCAAATCTCATTGGGGTCACCAATAATATGAATTATCTTGATATCTCAAAAGCGGCCGATATCAAAAATGCAAAAGATAGAAGAATCTATCGCTTTTTTGAAACTATTCCTGGAATTATAAGCATAGGCACTCTTTTGGGAGTTCTTGTTTTTTCTTGGCTGATTCCCACATATGTGGCAATTTTTATAATCTGTTTTTGTTTTTATTATTTATTTCGCATTATTTATTTTTCTTTGCACCAAATAGTAGGCTATTTTACGGTAAAAAAACACCTAAAAACTGATTGGATGCAAAAACTAAAAAAAACAAATTGGAAAAAAATTTATCATTTGATAATTTTGCCGACATATAAAGAGGGGGATAAAATAATTAGAGAAAGCTTAAATTCTTTAATAAATTCTGATTATCCAAAAGAAAAATTAATCATTGTTTTGGCAACAGAACAAAGAGCCGGAAAAGAGTTTCAAAACATATCAGAAAAAATTAAAAAAGAATACTCAAACAAATTTTATAAATTTTTAACAGTGGAGCATCCAGACAATATTGAAGGAGAAATAGCAGGAAAAGGGTCAAACGTGGCTTATGCCGGCAAAAAAGTTAAAAAACTTGTAGACGAATTAAAAATTCCTTATGAAAATATTTTGGTTTCAAGCTTTGATATTGATACCAAAGTTTACCCTCAATATTTTTCTTGCCTGACTTGGTATTATTTAACCGAAAAAAATCCTATGAAGGCAAGTTATCAGCCTATTCCCGTTTACAATAATAATATTTGGACAGCTACCGCCTTTGCCAGAGTAGTGTCAACATCAAACACTTTTTGGCAAATGATTCAGCAGGAAAGGTCAGAAAAACTTACAACTTATTCTTCACACGCAATTCCAGCAAAAGTATTTTTTGAGGTAGGATACCCTGCAAATGTTGTTTCAGACGATTCAAGAATTTTTTGGAGAGCATATCTTTATTACAATGGCGATTATAGAGTTGTGCCTATTTATTATATGGTTTCTATGGACGCTGTTATGGCAAAAAACTTTTGGCAAACAGCAATAAACCAATATAAGCAGCAAAGGCGCTGGGCATGGGGGTGCGCTGAAATACCTTATGTGATTTTCGGTTTTTTAAAAAATAAAAAAATATCTTTTTGGCGTAAAGTTTCCCATTTATATACATTAATTGACGGATACTGGTCGTGGGCAACAGCGGCTCTTTTACTTTTTGCATTGGGCTGGCTTCCTATACTATTAGGCGGAAATAAATTTAATTTTACTGTTTTATCTTTTAACCTGCCAATTTTAACAGGCAGAATTATGACAATTTCTTTAGTTGGAATGTTTGTTTCTGCTATTTTAAGCACAATGCTTTTACCTCCTTTGCCAAAAGGATCAAATCAATTTAAAAAAATATCCGTTTTTTTACAATGGATATTTTTACCTGTAACTTTAATTATTTTTGGCGCTCTGCCTGCATTAGATGCTCAAATTCGCCTGATGCTTGGCAAATATATTGGATTCTGGGTAACAGAAAAAGTAAGAAAATAATTTTACTCAAAGTGGATTCTTGTTTCAAACTGCTTTAATCTCTCTTTTAAAAAAGGGTAATTTTTAAGTTCCGGGTCTTTTTCTAAAATTTCTTTTGCCGCATTTCTTGTTTTTTCAACTAAAAATATATTTGAAAGCCCCTGCATTGCCATATCGGGTATTCCCCATTGCTGGGTGCCATAAAGCGAGCCAGGGCCCCTTATTTCTAAATCTTTTTCTGCCAGTTCAAAACCATTGCTTGAATCAACTAAAGCTTTTAATCTTTTTCTATTTAATTGATCAGGAGAAGTGGTAAATAAAAAACAATATGATTGCATATCAGACCTTCCAACTCTACCGCGAAATTGATGCAATTGCGCCAAGCCAAATCTTTCAGCTCCCTCAATCATCATTATTGTGGCTCTTTTAACATCAACGCCCACCTCAACAACAGAAGTTGAAACTAAAATATCAATTTCTCCGTTTTTAAAATCTATCATTATTTTTTCTTTTTCTGCTGCCTTCATTTTTCCGTAAAGCATTGTAATTCTTAAATCAGGAAAAATATCTTTTGAAAGTTTTTCGTATTCTTCTTTTACTGCTTTTACATCATTCATTATTAAAGACCTTAAGTCGTAATTTTGGGGAATAAAACTTGCTCCTGCAGATCCCGTAATTTCTCCTGCATCTGGCGTTGCAACGGTTTTTTTACCGTCAATTTTAGGACAAATCACAAACACTCCTTTTTCTTCTTTTACTTCTTTTTTTATAAACTCATAAGCCGCCTTTCTGTCTTTTGGCTCAACAATTAAAGTTTTTATTTTTTTTCTGTTTTTTGGCATTTCATCTATTAAAGATAAATCCAAATCTCCATAAACAGTTAAAGCCAAAGTTCTTGGAATTGGGGTGGCGGTCATTGATAATAAGTGAGGAACTAATTTAGAGCCTTTAAACAAAATAGCTCGCTGCTCTACTCCAAATCTATGCTGTTCATCTACAACCACCAAAGACAAATTTTTAAATACCACTCCTTTTTGAATTAACGCATGAGTGCCAATTAAAATATTTAACTGCCCATTTTCTAAATCTCCCAACAGGCTTTGACGAGAAATTTCTGCCAATTCTCCATTTGCTGAAATTCTATATTCTTTGCCAGTAAGCAACCCTACCTTAACATTGAAGTTTTTTAATAATTCTGAAATTGATTTAAAATGCTGTTTTGCCAAAATTTCAGTTGGAGCTAAAAAAGCAACCTGGCGGCCATTTTTTATAACACTTAATGCGGCCATAGTTGCCACAACTGTTTTGCCAGAGCCAACATCTCCCTCAAGCAACCTCTGCATTGGAACTGATTTTTCTAAATCTTTTAAAATTTGAAAACTGCATTTTCTCTGAGAATCTGTAAGCTGAAAAGGCAAAGATTTTGTAAATTCTTTCATCAATTCTGCATCCATTTTGCAGGGAAAAGCAGACTTTTTAATTAATTTTGCCTTTTCTTTTAAAACAGACAGCTGAATTAAAAAAAGCTCTTCAAAAGAAAAGCGGGCTTTGGCAGCATCAGCTGCATCAAACGAATCTGGAAAATGAAGTTGTTGCACGGCGGTTTTAATCGGTAAAAATTTATATTTTTTTATTATTTCTTCTGGCAAAGTTTCTGGCATTTGTTCTGCAAACCTGTAAAGTAACGGCTTTATAACATATCTTAGCCACCTTGAAGTTACTCCTCTTGTTTCGGGGTAAACCGGAACTATTCTTCCTGTATGCGTTAAAAAATCATTTTCTGCCATTTCATTGATTCTTTCATAAGCAGGATTATTCAAAAAAAGCCCTTCTTTGCTTATGCTTACTTTGCCGGCCAAACAAACAAAATCGTCTTCTCTTAAAGTTTTTGCCAAATACGGCTGGTTAAACCATACGGCTTTAATTTCAGCATTGTTGTCTTCAATAATTGCTTCTGTTAAGCTCATCCATTTTTTAAAAGTATGGCTGTTATTTATTTCTATAATTTTTCCCTGCACGCAAACCGTTTCCGATAATTTGCGCTTTGCTTCTGATATTGAAATTATATCTGAAAAATCATCATATCGGCTTGGAAAATGAAAAAGTAAATCCTGGACTGTTTTAATTCCAAATTTTTTTAATCTTTTTTGATAGGCTAAGCCTATTCGCGGAATTTCTTCAAGTTTTGTATATAAATCCACCATAAAATTTATTGTATCAGCGAAAAATTTCAAAATCAAATTAAATAGGCGTCCGTGAGCAAAGTCAGGACGCCTTTTAGCTGGAATTTCCAGCTATTCTGGCTGATTCCCTAAGGAAGCTTCTGCCTGAATAACCAGACATTTGTCTTCGGGAGAAAGCTTGTTCCATTGGTTTCTCCTAATCCTTTCAAGTAAAACCTCCAAGACGAGCCGAGGATACCGTTTATCTGCTACTCGGTTTATCACAAGCGGCAAGATTTTGATCAGGGAGCCTTTGGAAAGCCTCAAACAACTGTTGATCTCTTCATGAGCTCTTCTTGCTGCCTGACTTTTCCTCTTTTCTTCTGCAACTTTTCTAAAAGCTGCTTTCAGAGCTTCTTCTCTCTCCCTGTTGGGATCTTTGGGGCAATGGCCGCCAAAACATCTGTTGATTGGTTTCTGCTGCGCCTCTTTCATTTGATGCTCCTTCTAAGAAACTGAATGGTGCTTGAGTTTTGCATCTCCTTTCTGACAGAATCCGTTTTGTAAAAGAACTGCGCTTTTACTGTGTCCCCAGGAGGATTCGAACCTCCATCCTAAGCTCCGCAAGCTCATATTCTATCCATTGAACTATGGGGACGTATTGGCAAGCGGAGGGTACAGGACTCGAACCTGTATGTCCTTAACGGACACTGGTTTTCGAAACCAGCCGAATACCATTATCGCAACCCTCCTTGTCCAATTTTTATTCTACTACAATTTTTAAAATACACCACTCAAAATGCGG
>CAZKUM010000019.1:11798-12340 GCA_964555955.1 uncultured Candidatus Saccharibacteria bacterium
TGCGGCAAGAAGCCGCATTTTCAAAGTTTATGTTTTATATTTATTTTTATTTATGGTTCTCATTCTTTATAATAACTTGATGCCAATCGTTAAAATCATAAATGTCGTGAATAATCATTCCAGCTATAAGCCCCCAAACAAGAACAGGAATTTCTGGTCTCCAACCGCCTATATAAATAAGAGCAATAAGCATAACACCCATAATCCAGTGATGAAGATGAATATCCCATTTGCCCATATTTAAAAATATCCTTTTTTCGCTAGTTTCGTCTATTCCAAGCTTTTTACAGTAAAATTTAGTAGCTAAATAACCAATAAGTAATCCTGCCGCAAATAAAGCAGAATAATAAAATGACATAACTAATACGACCGCAGGAAAGAGCTTTTTAACACCTTTTTTCTTATTTTCGGGCATATATTTTTATATATTTTTTTACTAAAAAGGATATCAAAAGATATCCACATTACTTTGTTAATTATAGCTTTTTCAAGAGGCTTAGTCAATAGTTCGTATTAAATCATCTAAAATCTGACTATACGGG
>CAZKUM010000020.1:0-851 GCA_964555955.1 uncultured Candidatus Saccharibacteria bacterium
GGTCAGATAGTTAAATGATTTGACACGGTCCTTATTTTTAAACAACAAGAGTTGTTGTTTTTATGCGTTGTTATATAGTATAATTAAATAAAATATAAAGGTAAAGGTCGATTTATTTAATATTTTACTAATTTCAAAAATGAATAAATCAAAAGGCCTCGCCCGTAAAGCTACGGCCGAGGGTTTCACAATCATTGAATTAATTGTGGTTATCGCAATCATCGCAGTATTAGCCGCCATAATATTAGTGAGTGTTACTATATATATCTCTAGGAGTAAAGATGCGGCAATAAAAAGCAATATCAACGCAATAATAACAAGCGCGGCTGTGTGGTTTGATAATAACGACAGTACTTACACTGGTTTTACAGGTGACGTTGGTTATACAGCATCAGAAGCAGCAATTATTAACACTGGAAAAGTTGTTACCCCGGCCACTGCGGTTGACGGCTCTGCTTTTTGCGCATGCGCAACATTATACGACACTACTAACGGCACTTTTTGCGCAGATTCTTCTGGATACAAAAAACAAACAAATACTGTCTGTGACGCGCGGTGCAATGCAACAACACCCACCGGAGTTTGCGCTGATTGATATAGCTAATATTTAATATTTAAACATAAAAATACCTCGTTTTAAATGCGAGGTGTTTTTTTATAATAAAAAGTGATAAGATAGATTAAATTAAATATGAATTTTATTTTTTTATTTTTTTATTTTTTTATTTTTGTTTTTGGCCTGATTATCGGCAGTTTTTTGAATTGCGTTATTTATCGCCTTGAAAAGAAAAAAAGTTTAAAGGGGCGTTCTTTTTGCCCGCATTGTAAGCACAGTTTGAATTGGCAGGATT
>CAZKUM010000020.1:861-4156 GCA_964555955.1 uncultured Candidatus Saccharibacteria bacterium
TACTGCCACAAAAAAATATCTTGGCAGTATCCAGCAGTAGAAATATCAACTGGTTTGATATTTCTACTAATTTTTAATTTTATAAATAATTATTTAATTTCTGAATTTTTAAACGCAATATTTTGGTTTTATATTGCGAGTATTTTAATTGTGATTTTTGTATATGACTTAAAACACTATTTAATTCCTGATAAAGTTTTATTTCCAGCTATAGGCATTGCGGTTGTTTATCGTTTATTTGAAAATCCTTCTTTAGTTTTAAATTTTTTATTGGCCGTTTTGATTGCTTCTGGCTTTTTCTTTATAATATGGTTTTTTTCTGGCGGGCGGTGGATGGGTTTTGGCGACGTCAAATTGGCTATTCTATTGGGCCTTATTTTAGGATTTCCAAATATTTTAACAGGTTTGTTTTTAGCTTTCCTTTTTGGTGCTATAATAGGAGTTGTATTAATGGCTGTTAAGAAGAAAGAATTAAACAGCAAAATACCTTTTGGCCCGTTTTTAATTATGGGTACGTTTATCGCTATTTTATGGGGGCAACAATTAATGCAGTGGTATTTAAGTTTAATTTTGTTTTAAAATTAGAAATTAAAAATTTGTTTAAAAATTTAAAATTAAAAACCCGCTTCGATAGCGAAGCGAGGCGAGTTAAAAATTTGCCGAAGACTGGAGGCAATACTTTAATTGAAATTATAGTGGTAATTTTTATTATTGTTCTTTTTTCGATAATTTTAGTTCCCGATTTTCCAAAAATTAAGCGTAAATTCGCTTTGTCCAGATCTGTTTATAGGTTTGCGCAAGATTTAAAAAGAGTTCAGGATATGGGCCTCTCTGGAGTTTTAACAGAGGGAACAGTGCAAGCAAAAGGATATGGAGTTTTTATTGATTTCAATAACCCTGCTTTGGCTAACAAAAAATATATAACATATGCCGATATAGATGGAGATAATAAATATACATCGCAAAGCCCTTCGCAAATAAATCATACTTGCGGGGCCCAAAATCCAGGTGAGGATTGTGTTTTAGAAGTAATTGATTTTAACGTGATGGAGAAAGAAGTGATTATAAGCGATATTTATAACGTTACTGGCAATCAGCAGGTTAGCATTAATTTTACCCCTCCAAATCCAAATGTGACTATAACGGATTTGGCACAAGGAAGCACCGAAGCAGAAATTATTTTTGCCATTGAATCTGATCTGTCGCAAACAAGGAGCGTTGTTGTAAATACCTCTGGATTAATAAATGTTCAATAAAATATAATTATGAAAAAAAATGGGTTCACTCTAATAGAACTAGTAATTGCCATTTTTATTTTAGCTTTTGCAACAGTTGGAGTTTATAATGCTTTTTCTACAATGATTGTTTTAACTAAAGGTTTTTCTAACCGTTTTACGGCGGCCTATTTGGCTCAAGAAGGTTTGGAAGTAATAAGAAATATGAGAGACAGCAATTGGATAAATAGCCGAGACTGGAAAACAGGGCTTGATTGTTCTTCGGTCGCATGCGAAGCATACTACAAAACTGGAACTGGAATTTTGTCAGATTTTCCCTTAGAGCCTTATAGTAACAATGGCAGAGTTTTAAAAATAGATGATAATGGATTTTATAATTATATCAGCGGACAGGATACTAAATTTAAACGAAAAATCGTGATAACTCCAACAGCCAATCTCGACGCTATTGATGTTTCTGTTTTAGTAATATGGGATGAAAAGGGCCAGACATGCGATATATCCAGCAATAATTGCGGCAGTTGCGCTTATTGCATTAAAGCCGAAGAATATTTATATAATTGGTACTAAAAACGAAAATTAATGAAATTATTATCTAAAGGTTTTACATTAATAGAGCTTATCGTAGTTATTGCTGTTTTTTTGCTTGTTATAGGAGCTGCAATAAGTATTTTTATTTCCGTAGTGCAGAATCAAAGAAAAATTTTAGCAGAACAAGAACTTTTAAGCCAAACGAGTTATGTTATTGAATATATGTCAAAAGCGCTTCGTGTGGCTAAAAAGGATACAACCGGCGCGTGTTTGGGTTTAGATTATATAGGATATAGTTATTTGCTTACACGCCGTGATCTTTCAAATCCTTATTATCAAGGTATAAAATTTATAAATCAATCAGATAATGATACTTGCCAGGAGTTTTTTTTAGACAGTTCTAACGCAGGAGGCGCAGTTTTGAAAGAATTAAAAAATAGTACTAATAGTAGTAGCGCAGTTGCCATCACTTCAAGCAACATTAATGTAAATTCTCTAAGATTCAGCATAAATGGCAGCAGTGGCTTGGTAGGGAGTTTAATAGGAGCTTCTGAAAATGATGGTATTCAACCGAGAGTTACTATTTTTTTAGATGTTAAAAGCAATAAAGATGACGACCAAGTTTCAAAAAAAATACAAACAACTGTTTCACAGTTAGACTTAAACATTAAATAGAAAATAAAATGTTAAAAGAGAAAGAAAAAGGAGTTTCGCTTATTATAACTTTTTTTATTCTGGCAATACTGCTGGCTGTAGTTTTGAGCACAAGCATAATTTTATACAGCGAAATTAAGGTTATAAGAAATATGGGAAATTCTGTAGTTGCATTTTATTTGGCCGAAAGCGGAATTGAAAAAACTCTTTATTATGACAGAAAGCAAAAACCAGCAAACGCCAACAGGGGACTTTGTAATATTTGCAATGTTTGCCCAGCATACAATGTAAATGACCCGCCAGGCCAAAGAAGTCTTGAGTGCATTTGCCCTGCCGATTGGAAAAGCGGAGCAGATTGCGATCCTACTACTTGTTCAAACTGTACCATTAAATTTTCAACAGACATAGGCTCTCAAAAAACATATAATGTGACTTCCAGCCTGCTTCAAGAATGCAAAATAGCCGGCGGCACAATAAATTCTTTTGGAATTTTTAGAGATGTATCCAGGGCAGTGCAAACAAAGCTTTCAACAAAAGTAACCATTGGCGTCCCTCCTCTAATTCTTAATCCTGGCACTCCATTTACCTGTCATGGCAATGGCGTAACTGCAACAATTCAGGCGGATATTTATGGCGACGTTCAAGAGGTTTGGACATATATAACCGGATTGGGTTCTGAAAATTATAATCAGTGTTATCCTAATGCCAGCCCATGCATCTATAGAGAATTGCCAATGGTAAAACAGGGCGGTGGGCCTACTTGGAAAGTGCAATGGAATTTTGGCCAAATAGGAGTGAACTACAGTGTGGTTATTGTTGCTTTTGACACCAACGGTAACTGCACGCAAATTGCAACGCCCAATATTTCCTGTCTA
>CAZKUM010000020.1:4166-11577 GCA_964555955.1 uncultured Candidatus Saccharibacteria bacterium
TCCTATATAATACATGTACTGTATACTGTATGCACAATAAATTATCATAGGCGTTTGTATCATGTTCAGGATAAGCAGGAAATTTCTGACTCTGCTTTAGATTCTTTGAAAAAGGAGCTTTTCGATTTAGAAAAAATTTATCCTGAATTTATAACAGAAGATTCGCCAACACAAAGAGTAGGCGGAGAACCCTTAAAAGAATTCAAAAAAATAAAGCACCTTCAAAGGATGCTTTCTTTTAATGATGCTTTCTCAAAAGAAGATATGCAAGACTGGCAGAATAGAATTTTAAAATTG
The DNA here is from genome assembly GCA_964555955.1 of uncultured Candidatus Saccharibacteria bacterium. Classification (GTDB taxonomy): domain Bacteria; phylum Patescibacteriota; class Minisyncoccia; order Minisyncoccales; family Staskawiczbacteraceae; genus JBBTQL01. The sequence goes on from CAZKUM010000020.1 coordinate 4,464, forward strand.
TTGCCAGCCCCGTCTGCGCAGGCAGGAAAAAAAGAAATTGATTTTTATTGCGAATTAAAAATAGACGGATTGGCAATAGAATTAATTTATGAAAATGGAATTTTAAAAACAGGGTCAACCCGCGGAGATGGAACAATTGGGGAAGATATAACTAAAAACTGTTGAGGCAATTCCTTTAATAATAGAAAACAAAAAAGATATTATTGTTCGCGGAGAAGTTTTTATTTCTAAAAAAGAATTTGAAAAAATTAATAAATTGCAAAAAGAAAAGGGTTTACCTTTATATGCTAATCCAAGAAATATAGCCGCGGGATCTGTAAGGCAATTAGATCCTAAAGTTACGGCTTCCCGCCATCTTGATTCTTTTATTTATGACTTGAAAGCCAACTTTGCCTCGCCCGTGGTCGGGCTACGGCCGAGGGATCAAGTAACACATGAAGAAGTTCATAAAATTTTAAAAGATTTAGGATTTAAAATAAATAAAAATAATAAGTATTGCAGAAACTTAGAAGAAGTATTTAAATTTCATGAGTATTGGCAAAAAAACAGAGAAAAATTAAATTATGAAATTGACGGAATTGTAGTAATTATAAATAATAATGAAATTTTCGAAAAATTAGGAGTAGTTGGCAAAGCTCCAAGAGGAGCTATTGCTTTTAAGTTTGCGCAATCTCAGTCAACAACAAAAGTTTTAGACATTAAGGTGCAGGTTGGCAGAACAGGAGCTATGACGCCAGTTGCCATTTTAGAGCCTACTCAAGTTTCGGGAATTACAATTACAAGGGCAACCTTGCATAATGAAGACGAAATAAAAAGATTAGATTTAAAAATTGGAGATACTGTTATTGTGGGCAGAGCAGGAGACGTAATACCAGATATTATAAAAGTTTTGCCAGAATTGAGAACTGGTAAAGAAAAGAATTTTAAAATGCCTGAACTTTGCCCTTCTTGCCAAACAAAACTTGTGAAAGAAGAAGGCCAGGCCGTTTTATGGAGGTGCAAAAATCCAAAATGTTTTGCAAGGCAAAAAAGAAATTTTTATCATTTTGTTTCCCGTTCTGCTTTTAATATTGATGGTTTAGGGCCAAAAATAATTGACCGCCTGCTTGATGAAGGATTAGTTCAAAACCCCAGCGACTTGTTTGAATTAAAGGAGGGTGATATTATCCCATTGGAGAGATTTGCAGAAAAATCAGCTGAAAATTTAATAAAATCAATTCAAGAAAAAAAAGAAATAACTTTGCCAAGATTTATTTATGCTTTGGGGATTAGAAATGTGGGCGAGGAAACGGCAATGGACTTAGCAGAACATTTTGCCTCGCCCGTAGGCTACGGCCGAGGGCCTCTAGAAAAAATTAAAAATGCAAGGCTTGAAGATTTTAATTTAATTTTAAATATAGGGCCGGTTGTCGCAAAATCAATTTACGATTGGTTTCACGATAAAGACAACTTTAAATTTTTAGATAAACTGGAAAAATTTGTAATCATTAAACACTATGTGCAAACTAAAGAACTAAAAAAATTAAAAGGGAAAATTTTTGTTTTAACTGGCAGTTTAGAATTAATGTCTCGCGATAAAGCTAAAGAAAAAATAAGAGAATTTGGGGGAGATATTTCTGAATCTGTATCTTTAAAAACAAGTTACGTTGTGGCAGGAAATGAGCCCGGCTCAAAATTAGAAAAAGCAAAAAAACTCGGCGTCAAAATTATTACAGAAGAAGAATTTTTAAAAATAATAAAATAGATAATTAATGGGCGTATTAAATAGCCATCTTAAAAAGTTAGATTGGAGCCTTATAATTTCAGCTATAGTAATTACTTTGTTCGGCTTAGCTTCAATTTATAGTTCTTCTTATGCCAAGGGGAACTTTTTAAATTTTGAAAAACAGATTATTTTTTTTATTGTAGGATTTTTGCTAATGCTTGTTATCAGTTTTATGGATTATCGAACTTTAAGAAATAATTCATATTTAATTTTAATTCTTTATTTTTTTTGTTTGCTTTTGCTGGCTGGACTTCATTTTTTTGCTCCTGTTATAAGGGGCACGAGAGGATGGTATAAACTAGGCATTTTATCTTTAGACCCGATTGAACCCGCCAAAATTGTTTTAGTAATCTTGCTGGCAAAATATTTTTCAATGAGGCACGCTGAAATGTATAAATTCAGGCACATTATTTTTTCTGGGTTATACGTTTTTTTTCCGGCAATTTTAGTTTTTATAAAACCAGACTTAGGCGGAACTATGGTGCTTGTGCTGGCATGGCTGGGTATTTTGTTAATTTCTGGAATTAAAATAAAACATTTTTTAATTCTTTTTCTTTGTTTTATTTTGGTAGTTGGATTTTCATGGCAGTTTTTATTAAAAGATTATCAAAAAGGAAGAATCATATCATTCGTATTTCCTTATGATCCGTTAGGGGGTTCGTGGTCGCAAACACAAGCTAAAATTGCAGTGGGTTCTGGAGGATTTTTTGGAAAAGGTATTGCCAAAGAGTCGCAGGTGCAGTACGGATTTTTACCAGAGCCCCATACCGATTTTATTTTTTCTGCTATTGCCGAAGAATGGGGGCTTTTGGGAATTTCAGTTTTTTTTATTTTTTATTTAAATTTAATTTGGCGTATATTAAAAACCGCAATTGATTCGCAATCAAATTTTCCAAGGCTTTTTGCTTCTGGTTTTGCAATTATTTTAATTGCCCAGTTTGTAATAAATATTGGAATGAACCTTTCATTGCTTCCTGTTGTGGGAATTTACCTTCCTTTTGTAAGCTATGGGGGATCGGGTTTAATTGGGAATTTTATTTCTCTTGGCATATTGCAAAGCATCAAAACCAGACGGTAGTGCGTTTAGCTATTGACAGTTTTATTAAAAAAGAATAAGATATAAATATTAGAGTCTGCTGATCACAGACTTAATTAAATAAGTGGCCATTTTACTATTACTATAAGGAAAATAAAAATCCCTTGCCCGAAGTTTTTTAGTGCATATAAGTATTTGACAAATTGCAAAAAAATCGGCAGGGGCATAACCCTAAATAAATAGGGTATTTTGTGTTTATACTAAGCCTAATTTTAAATTATAAATTTTAATATTTTTAATTTGTAGAGTCGAACTCTCTCTACAGCAAAATTTTTAATGGCAGAAAAAGTATATAAAGTAAAAAACTTTTCAAAATCTAAACTCTCATTCCCAACGCCTCACCTTTTAACTATGCAAAGGGAGACATGGGAAGATTTTTGGAAAATAAGAGTTAAAGAGCTTCTTGAAGAAATATCTCCAATTAGAGATTATACAGGCAAAGAGATGGAGCTTTGGTTTGAAGACTATAAATTAGGTAAGCCAAACTATAAAGACGGGCTAGAAGCGAAAAAAAACAATGATTCGTTAGAAGCTCCTTTAAGAGCCAAAATTAAACTTGTAAACCTAAAAACCAAAGAGGTTAAAGAACAGGAAGTATTTTTGGCTGATTTTCCCCTTATGACAGACAGGGGAACTTTTGTTGTAAATGGAGTGGAAAGAGTAGTGGTTTCTCAGCTTATTCGTTCTCCTGGAGCCTTTTTTACAGCCCGCGCATTTCGCGGAAAAAATTATTTTGGCGCAAAAATTATTCCAAATAGAGGCGCATGGCTTGAATTTGAAACAGAAGACTCCGGTTTTATTGGAGTAAAAATAAACCGAAAAAGAAAAGTTCCTGCAACAACTTTGCTTATGGCTTTGGGCTTGGAGAACATAGAAAAAGTTGAAAAAGAATTTAAAGATGTAGATACAGGAGATATAAAATATATTAAAGAAACTTTAAGAAGAGACACCTCAAAAGATCAAAAAGAGGCCCTAGTTGAAGTTTATAGAAGGTTAAGGCCTGGAGATTTAGTTACCCCAGATACTGCCCAAGATTTAATATTTAATATGTTTTTTAATTTTGACAGATATGACTTGTCAAAAGTTGGCAGATGGAAAACATGGCAGCGTTTGCCACGACTTGAAGAAAAGCAAAGTAAGGGTAAACCTGCCCGCAATGCTTCGCATAGCGATGCAGGCGGGGATATTGCAAAGGAAGACAGAATGTTAAAACTTGAAGATTTAATAGAGGTTGTAAAAGAGGTTATTAGGCTAAACAATGACCCCACAGCAAAACCCGACCAAGTTGACCATTTAGGAAACAGAAGAGTGAGAACTTTATCTGAGCTTTTACAAAATCGTTTGAGAGTTGGCTTGATGAGAATGGAAAGAATTATTAAAGACAAAATGTCTACATTAGAAATTGATGTAATCACTCCAATTCAGCTTATAAATCCAAGGCCCTTAATGGCGGTTGTTAAAGAATTTTATACTTCTTCCCAATTTTCCCAATTTATGGACAACGAAAATCCATTGGCTGAATTAGAGCATAAAAGAAGGCTAACTACCACGGGTCCCGGCGGTTTAACAAGAGAAAGAGCTGGTTTTGAGGTAAGAGACGTTCAACCTTCGCACTATGGAAGAATTTGCCCTATTGAAACTCCCGAAGGTCCAAACGTTGGATTAGTCGGGCATTTGGCTTCTTTTGCCAAAGTAAATCCTTATGGATTTATTGAAGCTCCTTATTTTAAAGTTAAAAATGGAAAAATAACCGACGAAGTCCATTATCTTTCAGCTCAAGAAGAAGAAAAATACATTATTGTTCCGGCCTCCGTTCCTTTGGATGAAAACGGCAAAATTCTTCCTGAAATTCCTCCTAATAAAGTTGAAGCCAGGGTAAAAGGAGAACCGGCAGAAACTGAAATTTCTAAAGTTGATTATGCTGACGTTTCTTCAAAGCAGTTTATTTCTGTTGCCACATCTTTAATTCCTTTTTTACAAAACGATGATGCTTCAAGGGCATTAATGGGTTCTAACATGCAGCGTCAGGCGGTTCCTTTGATTAAACCAGAACCTCCTTTGGTTGGAACTGGCGTTGAAAGAAATGTTGCTCGCGATTCAGGGCAAGTGGTATTAGCAAAAGCCCCTGGCGTGATAAAAGAATCAGATGCAAATCACATTAAAGTAGTATACGATTTAAACGGCAAAAAATCAGAAGAAAACTATGAACTTCAAACATTTGTAAGAACAAACCAATATTCTTGTTTTCATCAAAGGCCAATAGTTGAAAAGGGCGAAAAAATTAAGAAGGGTGATGTTTTAGCTGATGGAGCGGCAATATCTCACGGAAGATTAGCTTTGGGCAGAAATATTTTAGTTTGCTTTTTGCCATTAAGAGGAGGAGGGTTTGAAGATTCAATTACTATTTCAGAAAAATTAGTTAAGGAAGATGATTTTACTTCTATACATATAGAAGATTTTACCTGCGATATTAGAGAAACAAAACTAGGGCCAGAAGTTACAACCTCTGATATTCCTAATGTAAGCGAAGAAAAATTAAAAGATTTAGATGAAGAGGGAATAGTTAGAGTTGGGGCCGAAGTCGGGCCTAACGATATTTTGGTTGGAAAAATTTCGCCAAAAGGCGAGGCAGAACTAACTCCAGAAGAAAGATTATTGAGGGCAATTTTTGGCGACAAAGCCAAAGACGTTAAAGATACTTCTTTAAGAATGGAACATGGAAAAAAAGGAAAAGTTGTAAATGTAAAAATATTTTCACGCGAATTGGGGCATAAATTGGAGCCTGGAGTTATAAAAAAAGTCCAGGTTGAAATTGCCGAAACCAGAAAAGCCAAAGTGGGCGATAAACTGGTTGGAAGGCACGGAAATAAAGGAGTTGTTTCAAAAATATTATCAGAAGAAGAAATGCCATTTTTAGCAGATGGCACCCCAGTTGATTTGGTTATCAGCCCATTATCTGTTCCATCAAGAATGAACATAGGGCAAATTTTGGAAACTCACCTTGGCTGGGCGGCTCATAAATTAAATTATATTGCTATTTCTCCTGCATTATTGGGCGCCGATAAACAAGATATTAAAAAAGAATTGGCAGAAGCCGGTTTGCCAGATTCGGGCCAAACAACTTTGTATGATGGAAAAACAGGGCTTCCTTTTCCTGGAAAAATTACAGTCGGTTATATGTATGTAATGAAATTAATACATATGGTTGACGACAAAGTCCACGCCAGATCAATCGGCCCTTATTCATTAATTACTCAACAGCCATTGGGCGGAAAAGCGCAGTTTGGCGGCCAGAGATTTGGAGAAATGGAAGTTTGGGCGCTGGAAGGCTATGGCGCCGCTCATATTTTGCAAGAAATGCTGACCATTAAATCTGACGACGTTGTGGGCAGGGCAACAACCTATGAGTCAATATTAAAAGGCGAACCGATAAGAAATCCTAATATTCCAGCTTCATTTAACCTTTTAGTGGCCGAATTAAAATCGCTGGGCTTGGCTATTGAAGTAAAAGAAAAATTGCGTTTAGAAAAAGACGACAGAGACAAAAGATAATTTTTTTAATCTTTATATTTTTAAATTTTTAATCAAATGCGAGTATTAGACTTAGAATCAATAAGAATGAAGGTCGCTTCTCCTGAAGAGATTTTATCTTGGTCTCACGGAGAAGTAATAAGGCCTGAAACAATAAACTACAGAACCCAGAAGCCTGAAAAGGACGGGCTTTTTGATGAAAGAATTTTTGGCCCTGAAAAAGATTATGAATGCGCTTGCGGAAAATATAAAAGAATCAGATATAAAGGCGTAGTTTGTGACAGATGCGGAGTAGAGGTTACAAAATCTTCTGTAAGAAGAGAAAGAATGGGGCATATAAAATTATATGCGCCGGTTTCGCACATTTGGTTTTTAAGAGGGGTGCCGTCAAGAATGGGCATGGTTTTGAATAAGTCTTCACAGCAATTAGAAAAAGTTATCTATTTTTCTTCTTATATTATTACTAAAGTTGATTCAGACGCCCGCGACAGAATTCTTGAAGCAATTGAACAAGAATATAAAACAAAAGTTAAGAAAGAAAAAACAGAAGCCGCAAAACAGGAAATAAAACAGGCAAGAGAAAGAGCAAAAGAAGAAGTAATGGAAATAAAAGAGCTTAAAATTTTATCTGAAGTTGTTTACCATGCATTGTCTTTAAAATATGGAGAAATGTTTGAAGCTGGCACCGGAGCTGAAACAGTAAAAAATATTTTTGCAAAAAT
>CAZKUM010000021.1:0-10840 GCA_964555955.1 uncultured Candidatus Saccharibacteria bacterium
GTGCCACTGTTGAACCGGCCTTATATAGCCTACTACTCTTGAATAAACTTCGCATGGCTGTTTTACTATGCATTGAGGGCATTCAAAATGTTCACCCGATAAATATCCGTGCGTAGGGCAAATTGAAAAGGTTGGAGTTAAAGTGATATATGGCAAACTGAATTTTTCAAAAACTTTTCTGACTAAATTTTTGGCGGCATCTGGGTCTGAAATTTTTTCGCCCAAGAATAAATGTAAAACTGTTCCACCGGTATATTTTGCCTGTAATTCGTCTTGCAGTTTTAAAGCTTCAAACGGGTCTGCTGTATGTCCAACAGGAATATGGGTTGAGTTTGTATAATATGGAATTTCTTTTGTTCCGGCTGTAATAATGTCTGGATATTTTTCTTTGTCAGATTTTGCCTGCCTATAACTTGTGCCTTCTCCTGGAGTTGCCTCTAAATTATATAAGTTTCCGGTTTCTTCTTGAAATTTAACCATTTTATCTCTCATAAAATCAAGCACCTCAAGCGCAAATTTCTTTCCATTTTTTGATGTTATATCTTCATCTAAAAAGTTTAAAAGCATTTCATTCATACCAATTAAACCAATTGTTGAAAAATGGTTGCCAAAATAAGAATTTCTCAAAAGCTTCATTCCGTCTAAATAATGCCTAGAATATGGATAAAGCCCTTTTTCTATAAAATTTTCCAGGGCTTTTCTTTTAATTTCTAAGCTTTCTTTTGCTAATTCCATTAAATGTGAAAGTCTGTCAAAAAATTCTTTTTTGGTTTTTGATAAATATCCGATTCTTGGCATATTAATAGTAACAACTCCAACCGAACCAGTTAAAGGAGCAGATCCAAATAGTCCGCCGCCTCTTTTATATAGCTCCCTATTGTCTAACCTTAACCTGCAGCACATGGATCTCGCATCATCTGGGCTCATATCTGAATGTATAAAATTTGAAAAATAATTTATGCCATATTTTGCAGTAGCCTCCCACAAAACACTTAAGTTTGGATTATCCCAATTAAAATCTTTTGTTATAGAAACAGTAGGAATTGGAAAAGTAAACGGCCTGCCTTTTGCATCGCCTTCCATTATACTCTCATAAAAAGCCTTGATAAACATATTAATTTCTTCTTGAAATTCTCCATATGTTTCTTCTTTTGCTTCTCCCCCAATAATAACCGGCTGTTTTGCCAAAAATGCCGGCGGATTAATATCTAAAGAAACATTTAAAAATGGCGTTTGAAAACCAACTCTGGTTGGCACCATGCATCCAAACAAAAACTCCTGCATTGCCTGCTTTACTTCTTTATATGTTAAATTATCGTATCTGATAAAAGGAGCCAAAAGTGTGTCAAAATTAGAAACAGCATTTGCTCCGGCTGTTTCGCCTTGAAGCGTGTATAAAACATTAACTAACTGGCCTAAAGCTGTTCTTAAATGTTTTGGAGGCTTGCATTCTATTTTCCCCATTACTCCACCAAAACCTCTTCTTAAAAAATCATACAAATCCCATCCTGCGCAATAAGGCGCCAGCAATTCTAAATTATGAATATGAAAATCTTCACCGGCAGCAGCATCTCTTATTTCTTTTGGATAAATTTTATTAAGCCAATATTTTTTAGAAATATAAGAACCAACATATTGGTTTAAGCCTTGCAGAGAAAATGTCATATTGGCGTTTTCAGCTATCTGCCAATCAAGCTCTTTTAAATAACTATCAATTTTTTCGCTTGACTCGTCGGAAATATTTCCCATTTCCCTAATTTTTCTCCTTTGCTCGCGGTAAAGTATATAAGACCTGGCTGTTTCAACTAATCCTTCTAAAATTAAAACCTCTTCAACAACATCTTGAATTTGCTCAATAGTTGGAATTTCATTTGCCTTAAAGCGGCGGTTCAAAATTTGCATAACTCTCTCCGAAGCTTTTTTGGATTTTATTCCATCTCCTTGCCCGGCTGCCGTAATAGCTTTATAAATAGCATCTGTTATTTTTTGTTGTTCAAATTCAACAATTCTGCCGTCTCTTTTCTGAATTTTTGTAATTTTGCTTACTGTTTTCATAGACAAAAAAATGGCCTAAGCCTTAATGTTTGATTACTCCATTTTAACCTAACAAAAAAGCGGGTCAAGCCCCACTGTAAAGTCAAAATCTGTGGATAACTGCGAACTATGACCCATTTAATGGGTTATAGTGAGCACCCAGCCCTCTAAGCCGTTCTATATAAATTTAATCTGCATAGAGGGCTGGGTTTTTCGCTCGCTAATGCTCGCTCAAAACTTTGTGGCAATTACTATAATTTTTATTTCTCCTTTTTTCAAACTATTGTCTTTTACTGCGCCAAATATTATTTGAGCTTTTGAGTCAACGTTTTTTGTAATAATTTTAGCCGCTTCTTGAATTTCATTTAATGTTATATCTTGGCCCGAAGCATTAAACAATATTCCTTTCGCCCCTTTAATTGAAAAATCTAATAAAGGAGAATTTATTGCTTTTGTAGCAGCATCTACAGCGCGATTTTGGCCTTGAGCTTTACCCATTCCAAAAAGCGCGCAACCGGAATTTTTCATAATTGATAGTACAGAAGAAAAATCGATATTTATAATACCTGGAACTAAAATTAAATCTGTAATTCCTTGAACCGCTTCCATTAAAACTTCGTCGCAAATCCAAAACGCATTTGAAACTGTTGTCTTCTCGTCAATTATTTTTAAGAGTTTGTCATTGGAAATAATTAACAAAGAGTCAACTTTTTCTTTTAATTTTTCTATTGCTCCTTGCGCAACTTTTTTTCTTTGCTCGCCTTCAAAAGAAAATGGGGTTGTTACCACCGCCACAGTTAAAATGCCAAGGCTTTTTGAAATTTCTGCAATAACCGAAGAAGCGCCAGATCCCGTTCCTCCGCCAAGCCCGCAAGTTATAAAAACCATATCTGCCCCTTTTAATATTTTTGATATTTCTTCCCTGCTTTCTTCTGCTGATAATCTTCCCAAATTAACATCCATGCCCGTTCCAAGACCCCTGGTAATATCTTTACCAATCAAAAATTTATTATGAGCATTACAAAAATGCAACGCTTGAGCGTCAGTGTTTACAGCAATTAGTTCTACTTGCTGAATATTAAATTTTGCCTGCCTCGCGGCAAGGCGGGCCATTCGGGAAATCGTATTAGATCCAGATCCCCCGACCCCTATGATTTTTATTTGAGGATTCATTGTGTTTAGGGAATAAAGACCCTAAACATTCTTTTCATTTTAGAGGCCCATCCCGTTGCAAGTCCTAGTATACCGTTTCTATCCATATCGTCAATATCAACGCCTCCTAAAATTAAACCTGCAACAGTTGATAAGGCGGGATCTTCTTCTAATCCCACTATGTTTTTTGGAACCCCTATTTCACAGGGAAGTTTTAATTGTTGTTTAGCTAACTCTTTTATTTTAGATAGTTTTGCGCCTCCGCCAGTTAAAACAATTCCAGCAGGCAACAGTTCTTGGCGATTAATCTTTTTTAATTCTTTTTGAATTAGATCAAAAATTTCAGAAACTCTTGGCTCAATAATATCCACTAAATTCTTTTTTGTGAATGCTAGCGAAGAAGCTTTGTCAAAAATTTCTATTTTCTTTTTTTCTCCGCTTTGGCGGCTAGATTTTTCAATTTTATTAAAAACACAAGTGCCATGCTGTTTTTTAATAGATTCGGCAATAGAAATTTCTGTTCTTAGCCCAATAGCAATATCATTTGTGATATTAGCTGAACCAATAGGAAAAACAGCAAAATGCATTAAATCTCCTTCTTCAAAAACGGCCAGACTTGTAGTTGCAGCTCCGAAATCAATTAAAGCAACTCCTAATTCTTTTTGTTGCGGAGTTAATACTGCTTCGGCTGCAGCCAAAGAAGAAGGAACAATATCATCAATTTGAAGCTTAGAGCCCAAAACAGCCTGAGTTAAATTTATAAAATAAGACTGAAAATAACAAAGCAAAAGAACTTTTGCTTCAAGCCTTATGCCGCTTAATCCTAAAGGCTGCTTTATTCCTTTTTGGTCGTCAATAATAAATTCTCTTGGAAAAACTTCCAAAACCTCTTCGTTTGTGGGAATATTAATTGCTTTAGTAGCCTGCAATACTCTGTCAATATCTTCCTGGGAAATTCTCTGGTCAGCCCTTGATACAGAAATTATGCCATCAGATGGAACAACATAAAGGTGGCTGCCGCCAATATTTACAAAAACTGAGCCGATTCTTCTGGCACAGTCCTTTTCAACGCCCGACATTAATAATTGTATATTTTTTGAAGTCTCCTCAATATTAACCACAGCTCCTTTTCTTAAACCAAAAGAAGGAATTTCGGCGTAAGACAAAACCTCCCATTGCTTGCCTTTATTTTGGGCAACCAAAGCTTTTATCGTATTTGTGCCAACATCTAAACCCGTAACAATATTACCCCTCATTAATAATTTTTCATTATTTTAGTAAATAAAAATTCTGCTTTTCTTCCATTTTTTCAGCATCTTTCTCATTTTTTTCATGGTCATATCCCAGCAAATGCAAAATTCCGTGCACAAAAACTTTTATCATTTCATACTTTATAGAAACGCTATATTTTTGGGCATTTTCTTTTACAACTTCAGGACAAATTACTATTTCGCCTAGGCATTCTTGCCTACCCTGAGCCGAGTCGAAGGGTTTCATTAACTCAAACGATAAAACATCTGTCGCCTTGTTCTTGCCGCGAAACTTTTTATTTAACTTTTGTATTTCTTTTTTATTAACAAAAGCTAAAGAAATTTTTTCTCTTTCTCTATTTTCGCCTTTTAATACTTTTTTTGCAATCCCTGTGAATAACTTTTTATCTAAAACAAAAGAAGTAAGATTATTTATCTCAATCATAATATAAATATTTATCTATTTTAACCTATTTTCAAAATAAAACAAAAAATACCGCTAAGGCGGAACTTTTTGCTTTATTTAGATAACAGTTCTTTTGCGATTTTTAAGATTTTAGCCAAAAAACTATACTATATTTTTACTTATGGCTGGGAAGCTTCTTTTTATCTTTTTTGAGAATAGTTCTGCGTTTCTTTTTAAGCCTTCTGCCAAGCCTTTTTATATTTAACCAAGTTGTCATTTAATTTTTGAACGAAGTGAATAAAATTATCCTGAGCCCCGCAGGCGAAGGATTACATTACTCTATTTGTTTAATAATTCTTTTACGAGCTTGCTAACTTCTCCTCCGTCGGCCCTTCCTTTTATTTTTGGATTTAAATCTGCCATAACTTTTCCCATATCTTTTATTTCTTTGGCTCCTGTTTTATTTATTGATTCTTCAATTAGTTTTTTTAATTCTTCTTGTGAAAGCTGTTCTGGTAAATATTTCTTTAAAATTTCAATTTCCTTTCTTTCTTTTTCTGCTAATTCCGGGCGGCTGCCTTTTTCATATAAAATTATGGCGTCCTTCCTTTTTTTTATTTCAGAAGATATAACATCAATAACTTCTTCATCTGATAATTCTGATTCTTTTACAAGTTCCTCTTCTTTTAATTCTGGTTTCTGTTTTGCCGTTTTATATCTTTTTTCTTTTTCTTTTGAAGTAACAGACGCCAAAAACATTCGCAAGGTAGAAATCAAAATTTCGTTGCCTGCTTTTAAGGCTTCTGTTGCGTCATTTTTTATATTTTCTTTTAAAGCCATAGTTTTATCGGCCTGTTTTTGGCTTGCCCAATTTGTCTTGTCGTTTTTTTTCAGCTCTTAATTCAACTCTTCTCAGAGCTGATCTTTTTTTAGCTAAAGCTGATTTTGGCCTTTTGCGAAATTGTTTGCCTCTTACTTCAAGTAAAACTCCGCTCTGGCGAACCACTTTTGTAAAACGATGCACCAAATTTTGAGGGCTTTCTTTTTCTTTTCTTTTTACTTCTAATACCATGATTTATGAGTAAAACGAATAAATCATCCTGAGCCACGCATTAGCGGGGCGAAGGATTACTTTATTATTTCTTAATTTTAGCTTTCATTTCAGCTACGACCTTGTCTAATTTTATTTCTTTTTGGGTTCCGTCATCCATATCCCTTAAAGTTACAAAACCTTCTAACGCTTCTTTTTGCCCAAAAATTAAAACCCATTTTATTCCCATTTTACTGGCAGTCCTTAATTGGGTTTTTAAAGAATCTTTTGAAAACGATTCTGCCACTGGAATTTTTGCATCACGGAATTCTTCAAAAAGTTTTAAGCTTTTTCTTTTCGCTAGTTGGCCTAATTGGGCTAAAAATATTTTTGCTTCTTCTTTTCCTTTAGGCATTTTCATTTCCCTGCTTTTCATTAGGCTTGCGATTCTTTCTATACCTCCGGCGGCTCCGCATGAAGGAACATCCCTGCCTCCTAGAATTTTTGATAAATTATCGTATCTTCCTCCGCCAATTAAAGATCCCTGCCCTTTTCCGTCTTCGCTGTTTTCTGTAATTTCAAAAACTGTTTTTGTATAATAATCCAAGCCTCTCACCAAATATGGATTTAAAGTGTAAGGCAGTTCCAGCTCGTCTAAAAATTCTAAAACCTGTTTAAAGTGAGCATGGCAATTTTCGCAAAGATGGTCAATTATCTGCGGAGCATTTGCTTTTATTCTCTGACATTTTTCTTCTTTGCAGTCTAAAATTCTTAATGGATTTTCTTTTAGCCTTCTTTGGCAGTCAGCGCACAAAGAAGATCTTCTTGATCTAAAATAGCTTGTCAAAATCTTTTTGAAATAAGGTCTGCACTCTGAATCTCCTATGCTGTTTACTCCAATCGTTATATTTTTAAAGCCTAATTCTTTTAAAACATCATAACTCATTTGTATAACCTGGCCGTCTATAGACGGATTGTTGTCGCCTAAAGCTTCAAAACCAAACTGGTGAAACTGCCTAAATCTGCCGGCTTGAGGCCTTTCATAACGAAAAAACGGGCCAGAATACCAAAATTTTACAGGCTGAGGAAGATTATACATTCCGTGTTCAATATAGCTTCTCATTACAGGAGCTGTTCCTTCTGGTCTTAAAGAAACCAAATCTCCTCCTTTTGTTTTAAAGGTATACATTTCTTTTTCCACAATATCTGTATCTAAACCAATTGATTTTAAAAACACTTCAGATTGCTCTAAAATCGGCGTTTCAATTTTTAAAAAACCGTAATAATTTGCAACCCCTTCAACAACTTTATTTATTCTTTGAAAATAAACTTGTTCTTCTGGCAGAACATCGTGCATCCCGGTTAAATTTTGAAATTTTATTTTATTTGTCATTAGTAGCTTGGAACATTAAATTTAGATAAAGCAGCTATTGGAAAAAGGCGTAAAAAAACCTTGCCTATAATATCTTTTATGGGAACAACGCCCCAAACCCTTGAATCATAAGAAAATTCTCTATTGTCGCCCAAAACGAAATATTCGTTATTGCCCACTATTACCCTTATATTGCCATAAGTTTTTAAATTATCCGGAAGGTATTTTTCATTTAAAACAAAACTTTCACCATCCTTAGCCTCGCCCGTTTGGCTACGGCCAAGGGAAATTGCCACCTTTCCGTTTGCAATATCCACTGTTTCTCCGGGCAGCCCTATAACTCTTTTTATAAAACGCTGCGTTGTGTCTTTTGGATATTTAAAAACAATTACATCCCCTCTTTGCAAGCTTAAAATTTTGGTTGATATTTCGTCAACAATTAAATAGTCGCCAGATTGAAAATTGGGAACCATTGAATCTCCTTTAACAATAAACGGCTGAAATAAAAAATAACGTATAGGCAATACTATTAATGTGGCTATAATAAATATCTTTAAAAATTCCCAAATAACTTGCCACTTATCATTGCCTATTCCAAACTTTTTTTCCCTGCCCTGAGCTGGGCCGAAGGGTTCTTTTTTAATATTTTCTAAATTTTCTTCCATTTTTTTATAATTTTATTGTTTATTCTATCATATTTTTTATGCTATTGCAAGGCCTGCAATAAAACATAAATAATAAATAAAAAGCTGCGACAAGTTTGTCACAGCTTATGAAAAAGAAAGAAAGAGAATTATCTTGTGAAGTGGGCGCAAGGCCTGCGATGAGTTGGCCTGCCCGCCCTAGTTTTAGTCTTATGGTCAAAACCATTTTTCTTGTCGCAATGGCGACGATGCCTCAAAAGCTGCTTTATCGCCCGCATACTGATTGGAATGCTGAACTTCTCCTTGAAACGCAGGCGCAGATACTCAAGAGAGTCCCGCTTTAAAGCATTGTCGCTAAGACAAGCGGCCCTTTCAAGGATAAACCTCTTTTGGGTGTTGTCCAAAACGCGGTGAGATCTGATTTTCACAGACATGCAGGATTCCTTCCAATGCAAGATTGATGGAAACAGAAAATTGCCTCTTCTCTGCTCCTTCGCTTGCACCGATTGTCATCATATCAGCAGGGATTCCTTCTTTTCATTTAGCCTCCTTTTGTTAAGACATAAGAGGATAAAAGAACGATTGACCACCCCCTTTCTTTTGAAAAATGAACTAATTAAAAAATTATATATCTATTTAAAAATGAAGTCAAATGTGTTATGATTTTAAAAAACAAATTTGACTTAAAGATAATAATTTTATATAAAGATTAATCGCTATTACAATGTCAGTTCTTTTACATAAAAAGAAAAGGAGTAAAATAATGTTTGAGAAGAAAAAGCAAAAAATACCCTTGCCTGTAAAACTTTGCTATATATGCCATGAATATCCAGCGCATCCACTATATAGAGACACGTGTGAAAACTGTTACGCAGATGCGCAAAGCCATCTGACTCGACGAATTAATGATCATGATTTATATAGAGATACTCTAAAAAAAAATGGAGAACAGGCTCTTGATGAACCTATTTCTATATTGGGGCTATTTATAAAAATAGAAAACTGTTTATTCAGCAACGGTATCACCCATATAAAAGATTTAGTTATAAGAACAAGAGAAGAACTTCTGGAGATACGCCTCTTAGGGGAAGAATATGTGACAGAGATAGAAAAAAAGCTTCAAGGCATTGGCCTCGCGTTGCAAAAAAGCCAATTGCAAAAAAGCTAACAGAAATAATGCTTGGCGCTACCTGTGCCGAGCTTTTTTTTGTTATAAGTCACAAATAAATTTGAAAAATAAAATTAAAAAGTGTAAATTGAATAAATAATATATAGTCTTTATAAAATGCAAAAAAAATATGACAACAATTATTATTGGCCTGGGAAATCCAGGCAAAAAATTTGAAGACACAAGGCACAATGTGGGTTTTATGGTTTTAGATAAATTTGCAAAAGAAAATAATTTTTCCGAATTTGAACTGCAAAAAAAATATGAATCTTTAATTTCAGAAGGAACTATTACTGAAGAGAAAACCGAAGGACATGAGGAGCCAAAGCGACGAAGGGTTATTTTAGCAAAACCGCAAACTTTTATGAATGAATCCGGCAAAGCTGTCAGTGTATTAACTAAACCCTATACCCTAAGCCCTAAACCCTTAATTATTATAGTTCACGATGATATTGATTTACCAGTTGGAAAAATAAAAATTGTAAAAGATAGGGGCTCTGCCGGCCATAAGGGGGTTGAGTCAATAATTAAAAATATTGGAAATGATGGATTAATAAGATTAAGAATTGGCATAAAGCCCGCCTCCGCCAAGGCTCCGGCGGGTGACACAAAAAAAATAGTGCTAAAAAAATTTGCAAAAGAAGAAAATATTGCCGAAGCAATTAAAAAATCTGTTGAAGCCCTTAATTTTTTTATAGAACAGGGCTTAGAAAAAACCATGAATGCATACAATTAAAAAATTTTAAAGATTTCTACATGGATTTTCTCACTATTTCCATGTTTTAAAAGCCCCAAATAAGAATTTAATGTTTCTAACTTTGGGTTTTCTTTTATCTTTTTTAACATTCTGTTTTTTGTTTTAGTTCTTAAAACTCTGTGGTCTGAAAAGTTAACCCATCCAAGAAAATCAACGCCAGAATATAATGTTTTAATAAAAATCTTGTTAGGATGAAGATTGAGTTTCAACTCGTTTTCTAAAAAATATTTTATCTCTAAAATTACGTTTTTTAAACAATCTTTGTTTTCCGACAAAATCACAAAATCATCGGCATATCTGATATAGTATTTTACCTTTAATTTGTGTTTTACAAACTGGTCAAACTCATTTAGATAAACGTTGGCAAAAAGCTGGGAAGTTAAGTTGCCGATAGGCAAGCCATTTGGTTTGAAACTAAAGATTATCTCTTTTAGCAAGTTGATAATATCTTTGTCTGAAATATATTTTTCTAAAATTTTAATTAGTATCTGCTGGTCAACGCTTGCGAAAAACTTTTTAATATCGCATTTTAAAACCCAGCAGGTTTTGGTGTTGTTTTTTGAAACAATATAACTAAACTCTCTAAACCTGTTTATTGCTTTATGTGTGCCCTTGTTATTTCTGCACGAGAAAGAGTCTGCGATAAACTTTTTATCAAAAAATGGGTATAATATGCGATATACTGCATGGTGCAACAATCTGTCACAAATGCTGGCTTTGTGGATTATTCTTGGCTTTAGGTCGTTTATCTTGAATTGTTGATAACCTCCGTGTTTGTAGGTATGATTGGTTAAATCATAATGAAGTTGTAAAATATTATCCATAAGCTGTAGTTGAAATTCTTGAACATCTGGCTTGTTTCTTTTACCTTTGAGAAACTCTTGCCACGCTTCCAGAATATTTTCTGAGCTTATGATATTTTCAAATTTATGAATCAGTTTAGTTTTCATAATCAAAACACAAATAATTATTCCTCTAATCCCCCCCCCAACCAGTTTAATTTTATGATCAATCAAAAGATGGTTTC
>CAZKUM010000022.1:0-10771 GCA_964555955.1 uncultured Candidatus Saccharibacteria bacterium
CTTTCCGCAGAAAACAAAAAGAATTGCAAACAAGAGATGTTTATTTAAAAGAAATTTTAAATAAGGGCAAAGCACGAGCCAGAATAATAGCAGAAACCACTATGCAAGAAGTTCACGAAAAAATGGGACTTAGTTAGAAATAAATTGCGTAAGTTCTTTTATTTTTTCTTCTAAAATATCTTGTGTGTTAGCTTCAATTGTTAAACGCAATAATGGTTCTGTGTTTGACCCGCGCGCATTAAACCACCAATTATCATATTCTACAGTTATGCCGTCTAAAAAATCTTGTTTTCCGTCGGCATATTTTTGTTTAATCTTCTCCATAACTGCAACTTTCCAGCCCGAGGCTGGTCCGCCTGGGGCGGAAAAATTAAGTTCTGGAGATTTTTTATAAGGCGATAATTCTTCTATAATTTCTGACACGCTTCGTGTATCTTTTGAAATTATCTGCAATAAAGTTAAAAAAGCAATCATTCCAGAATCTAAATAAAAATTATCTTTAAAACAATAATGCCCCGATAATTCTCCGCCCATAATTCCGTTATTTTTTAAAAGCCCTTCTCTTACATTAACAAAACCAACTTGAGTTCTAATTGGCACGCCCCCCCATTTTTTAATAAACTCTGGCACTGCTTTTGAGCAAATGGCATTGTAAGCAATAGCCTCGCCAGGATTCTTTTCTAAAAAATATTTTGCCAAAAGCAAAAGAGTGGCATCAGCCCTTACTAATTCGCCGTTTTCGTCTGCCAAAAATATTCTGTCTGCATCTCCGTCAAAAATTAAACCAAAATCAGCTTTTTGTTTTTTTATTTCATTTTTTATTTGGCTTGCCGACCCCTCTGCCAAAGGGTTTGGGCTATGATTTGGAAAATTTCCATTTGGCTCAAAATTTAAAGAAATAATTTCTACTGGCAACTTATTTTTTATTTTTTCTAAAATAATTCCTGCAACCCCGTTTGAAGCGTCAACAACTATTTTTAACGGCTTAATTTTACTTAAATTTGCAAACGAAAAAATGTGATTTATATAATCTTCAAAGACATCCCTGCCCAAACTCGCCAAAGACGAGATTGTGGCAGGCCCGTCAAAATGCCCATCAGGGCTTTTGTCGGGTTTTTTAATATAAGTCAGCAAGTCTTTTCCTCTTATTACCTCTATGCTATCGCCCGTCTTGCTAAGCATTTTAAAGCCGTTATATTCTTTTGGATTGTGGCTGGCAGTTATCATAACGCCAGCATCAAAATCATAAGCTCCTACGGCAAAATAAAGGCATTCTGTTGGCACTTGGCCAATATCACACACAACTGCGCCTTCAGCTAAAATACCCTTTGCAAGGGCTAAAAATAGCTCTGGCGATGAAATACGGGCGTCCCACCCTATTACCGCCTTTTTTACAGAAAATTGCCTTGCAAAAGCCCTGCCTATCTCAAAAGCCGCCTCGTTATTAAGCTCGTCTGGATAAATTCCCCTTATATCGTATGATTTAAAAATTGTTGGATTAATTTCCATATAATTTATATATTTAGCCATTATATTACCTATCCCTTGAACTTTCAAGAACAATCTGCTATAATCATCGCATAATACATAATTATGAAAACATACGAATTAACATATATAATTTCTTCAGAACTGACAACCGAAGAGTCAAAAACAGTTTCAGAGGAAATAAACTCGTTTATTCAAAAAGAAGAAGGAGTAATTATAAGGTCTGAAAATCCTGTTGCTAAAACACTTTCTTACCCTATTAAAAAACAAGGTTCTGGTTTTTTTGTTGTTTTGGAGTTTCAAATAGCTCCAGAAAAACTTATTGAATTAAAAGAAAAAATAGAAAAAGACAACAGAATATTACGCAATTTTATTGTAATAAAAAAACCTATTAAAATTCAAAAAGAAAGGAGAGTTAAAAAACGCGTGCTAGCTGAACCAGAAAAAACCGGTATATTCTCTTTAGAACAAAATTCTGCGCAAGAAAAACCTGCCCGCAATGCTTCGCACAGCGATGCAGGCGGGGAAAAAATAGAATTAGAAGATATTGAAAAAAAATTAGAAGAAATTCTTGGCGAATAAACTATGAATTTAAACAAGATATTTATATTAGGAAATGTTACCCGCGACCCCGAGGTTCGCGCCTTGCCTTCGGGCCAATCTGTAACCAACTTTTCTGTGGCAACAAACAGATTTTATACAGACAGCACAGGGCAAAAAAAACAAGAGGCAGAATTTCATAATGTTGTTTGTTTTGGAAAACTGGCTGATATAAGCTCAAGATATTTAAACAAAGGATCAATGCTTTTAGTTGAAGGCAGAATAAAAACCAGAAACTGGCAGGATTCTGCAAACGTTAAGCATTATAAAACAGAAATTATTGCTGAAAATATACAACTTGCTCCAAAATCAATGGGTGGTGGAGTTTCAGGAAATACGGAAAGACCAAGACCCTATTCTGCGCAAGACCCAGAACCAGACCAGCCAAGGCGTGATATGCAAAATGAAATTCCAATAATAGAAGAAAACTACACTCCCCCGGCTGTTCAAGATAATGACTCAAAACAGGAATTTGAGCCTTCAACCGATGAAATTGATGTTAAAGATATACCATTTTAAAAATAAATAATAAATTTAAAAAAATATGTTTTGCAGCTTTTGCCAAAAAAATATTGACGACATAGATTATAAAAACACAGAATTGCTGTCGCGTTTTGTGTCTGGTTTTTATAAAATAAAACCAAGAAAAAAAACCGGCCTTTGCGCCCATCATCAAAAAAAGATTGCCACTGCAATCAAACGCGCCCGCCAAATGGGAATAATGGCATATACGCCTAAATAACAAAAAACCGCCCTTGGGCGGTTTTTTGTTTTAAATTATTTAACAGGCTGAATTTTATTTATCAATACCTCCAATAAATTTTTAACTTCTTCTTGCGCTTCTGCTTCGGTCTTACTTTCAGTGAATTTCTGCCATTGAGCTAAAATCTCCTCTTCTCCTAAACCCCTGACTGCTGATTCAAGTTTTAATCTCTCTTCAAAACTAACTTCTGTTTTTGCTTTCAATACTTTGCCGATAAAAAGTTTTGTAAATTCTAAAACTTTTCCGTTGGTTTTTTGAGTTTCCAAAAACTTTTGAGTTTGGCGAAGTTCTTTTTGTAAACTGAAATATTTTACGCCAAAAAATACAGTTAATGCCAGCAAAATAAAAATAATAATTAAAGTTATTTTTGGCTTATTTCCCCCGTTAAAAATTTTCTGTTTTATTATATCCATAATTTTGTTTATATATTATTATTTTCTTAATAATTTTTCTCGTAATTTATCGCGATAAAAATTATAAAATAATAAAACAACGATTAAAACCAAAAATATAGTTTTCCAATCAACAATTTTCAGCCACCAATATTTGGTTTTAAGCTCAATATTTATATGGACACCGCTGCCCTCTTTAACCTGAAACGGCTTGCCGTCATAAGCAAGATAGCCTGGCGTTTCAACTTTTAGATAATAAAAGCCTTCGGGCACCAAAAACGAGTAAGTGCCCCTTACATCGGTAGTTTGGGGATTTTCTTGATTGTATTCTTTTGCCGGCCATAATTCATATTGTTTATTTTGCGGATTTAACCAATAAATAGAAACAATGGCTCCGGGAATGCGGGTTTCTTTTTCTCCATCTTTTTCGTAAATATAGCCCTCGGGGTCAACAACCGTGGTCAGCCGAATTTCTTTTTTGCCTAATTTTGAATCTTTAAAATCCATTACTGTAAGAATTTCATATTCGCCTTCAATTATCGGCGCTTCAATTTCAGCAGTATAAATTCCATCGCCATCTGTATCGGTATACTCAAATTCCAGCAAAACCAGTTTTTCTTCAGTTTCAACCGGTTTCTCTTGAGGTTTGGCAAAAACAGGATTGGCAAAAACCAAAGATGCCAGTAAAGAATTAAGCGGGAGCTGAAAAGAAGTCGGCTGGCTTTTTTTTGATTTAAAAACAATATAGCCCTTAACGCTTTTTACTGGCTTATCTGGTTTTACTGCCAATTCCAAAGGACTGCCCGAAATGGTGCTAATTTTTTGTTGGGGTTCTCCTTTTTCAGAAATAGACAGGGCAATGTTAAAATCAATCATCTGTCCGCCAGTTTTGGCAAAAACAATTTCCGCAGGCAATTGCTGTTTAGCCGTGTTTGACAATTTAGCAATCGGAACGCCTTTTGGCAAAGCAAATTTGCCGGGTCCAACTTTTACCATTGGCAAGTTAGCTCTCGCAGTTAAACCGGGTAAAGTCAATCCAACATTTTTTAATTTTTCAATATCAGTGATTTTTGTTATCCCGACTTTTTTAAAAGTCTCCGCCAATTCAGGAAATTTCTGAGCCAGCTCCCTTATTTCTTTTGGCAAAGGAGCTAAAACAAAATCTCTTATTGGTTTTGCGGGCAACAATTGCCATTTGGTTCTTAAAGCCAAGGGCGCTTCTTTTTTTACTATTTTTTCTATGGGCAAAAGCTCCGGACTTTTCTCTTTTTGTTTAGGAATAAAAAATTCTTTTATTTTCTTTGGAATTTTTTTAATAATTTCAGGCATGGCTTCTGAAATACTGGCAATATTTTCAGGAATTTTTTTTATCTGCTCTTCAATTGGCGCGCTCGACGGATTTGGCGTAATTGGCGGGATATTTGTTGTAAAAGAATAAGTGCTCACCCCTCCAGAAGGAACTGAAACTGTTCTGCTGCTCGCCGGCCGCCAGTCGGTTTTTACTTTATAGTCAACAGTTGAGCAGGAACTTGTTGTTGAGCAATTAAAAACAATCCAGCCGGCATTTTCTCCATATGCGTAGCCTAAAAATTCACCTGAAGAATTTATAATTACTCCTCCGCCAGTTGGATTAAAATCTATCCAGCCAATATTTTCGCCCCAGGCATAGCCCGACAAATTTCCATTTCCGTCATTAATTACTCCGCTTGTGCTGGGATTAAGAATAATCCAACCTGCGTTTTCACTCCAAATATAACCTGTGAGCGATGCATCTGTAATATGAATATTTCCTCCATCAACGGCAAAATTAAGCCAGCCAAGGTTTTCTGACCAGGCATATTTGCTGGCCGAATCAATCGTTCCGTCTGTTGTGGAAGCAAAAACAGGCGATACAAAAATGCCACTTGTAAAAAG
Source organism: uncultured Candidatus Saccharibacteria bacterium (assembly GCA_964555955.1). Classification (GTDB taxonomy): domain Bacteria; phylum Patescibacteriota; class Minisyncoccia; order Minisyncoccales; family Staskawiczbacteraceae; genus JBBTQL01. The sequence continues at coordinate 5,158 of CAZKUM010000022.1, forward strand.
TGTTATAATTGAAATAAAAATAATTGATTTTTTGATATTTTTTAATTTCATATTCCGAAGGGCTAACGAACACACCTAACATAGTTCGCACTCGTCTTCGCACCGTAGTAGGTGATGCCATTGGACAAACTGATGTACCACGCGCTCGTGGTACTATTGGAGGGCGTCGTAGCTGACCAATAGTAGCGATAGACGCCTGAAGCTTCTAAGTTACCATAAGAGCCGTCAATGTATGCTTGCATTAGTTGTTTTTGATGAGGCAATGACCAGCCGGCGTGGTCAGAGCAGAGCTGGGATGCAGTGCGGGAATTGTTGTTGACTGCCGAACTATCCCAGCTGTAAGTTATTGGCGTTGTGTCGGAAAAAGAAGCGCAGCCTGAACCGTTGCAGGGCAGGCTGTAAATTAACCCTGTTGAATTATCTTTGGCGTCTGCTCCGCTGTCGCCTGTGCCGCAATAATTATCAGCGCCGCTTGTGCAGGCTGTCCAACCCATAGCATATCTGCCTGATGCGGCTGCTCCGCTATTGTTATAGTCGTCTGCTCCGCCATTGGCTTGACTGCCACCGGTAAACGCTCCGCTGGTTCCATTGAAAAGATTAGCTAAAAGCGTGCCTGCTGTTCCGCAGTAAGTGTTGCCGGTTGAAATATACGCTGCGGTTACCGAAAGCGAGCCCGTTATAAGCGCTCCGGCTTTAGTCCATGCTTCATTGCTGTTGCAAATTTGCGCTGCTGCCGCATCGGTTGCGGCGGTGTCGCCTGTTAGAGGATTGGTTGATGAAGGATAGTCGCCCGTTAAACTTACGCCAAAAGCAGTACCGCTTTTGACTGTGGCGGCGGCAAGGTTGGCGGCGTTATATGTGCCGGCGGCGTCAGCTGTGGTTAATACTTTTGTGGCGTCGCCAGAGCCATAAGTCCAACTGCCGCCGCCATAGGTGCCGGTTGACGACACGCCAAAAGCCACGCCAGAACGAACATTTGCCGCTGTAAGCAAAGCGGCGCTATATGTTCCGCCAGCTGTGGTCAAAACTTTTGCCGCGTCGCTTGAGCCATAAGTAAAGCCGCCTGGCATATGCTGGCCAATATATTTTACCATTTGAGTTAAGTTGCCCGATAAGTCTGCTGTTGTTGCGCTGTTGTCGGCTGTGCCGGCAATTTTATCCCAAAGCTCTTGCAAAGTATGCATTGTTGCCGCCGGGCTGGCAGAAGGGGTTAAAGAGCCGGCTTGCGCAATTCCGTAAATCATTAAAACAGAGATAAAAACAGTTAAACTGCTTTGAAGTATAGTCTTAAAACGGGATTTTGGCTTTTTTTCTTTAAGGTTATAATTTTTGGGCAAGAGCGGATTTATTCCATAAGCTCCGCTATGCCTTGCCCGCCATTGTGATTTTTTCTTAAACATATTTTTATTATTTAATAATTATTTCTTGCCTCCATTAAATTTTTGAAAATAAAAAACACTGTAAAAACAGCGTTAAAAAAACTTAAACAAACTAAAAATCGACAAGCCGAGATTACTCTCTCTCTCTCTCTCTCTCTCTCGGATTTGATTTCATCAAATCCGAAAAAATTGTATTATTTATATTTTTACAAAATTGTTTGAACATTTATTGTTGTATTATTACCTTGAGTTATTATATCATAAATCCCCCCCCGGAACATTTTGGCTGTGGATAATTTTTAGTTTTTCTCTTCAATCAGTTTATTTAGGGTGTTTATTGTGCCATGTTTCTCCGCCCATATCTTAATATATTTCATATCTACCCTTGAAATTTTCAATACGGATTTTATGTCTTCCAGCTGCTTTGATGATTCTGACTCCTTGCACCACAATAATTTGCTTAATATTAAATCCTCTGGAGAAACAAAATTAATTTTATATCCAAAAATATCTTTAAAAATCGCCCTTTTAATCTCCTGTTTATTAAATTCATTTTTTACCACCCAAAAATCTACTTTTAATTGCGATTGCGGATGTATAAAATTAAATTCTCCCTTTCTTTCCAATGCTTCTTGCATCGCCTCTTCTGAAACATAAACATCTTTATCTATGGCTAAAAGCTCTTTTGACAATAATTTTATATTTTTCTGCAACATTTCCACAACAATATCAATATCTGCGGTAAAACGAGGCCGCCCCCAAACAGAAACAGCCATTCCGCCAGTAATTATATATGAAATTTTTAATTTATCTAAAATTTTAGCTATTTTTATAAGGAGATCTTCTATTTCCATTTTCTATCGTTTAGCTTATTTAATTTTTTACCAAACCTAAAAAAATCACAAGCGAGCTTTATTTTTTTCTCAGCTGTCATCTTTTTAAAAATATTATCTTGAATTTTTTCCGCTAATTTGGGTGTTAAAATATTTTTTTTCATATAAAAATTACTCTTTTACCTTCATTGCTTCTTCTTTAATTTTAACCATTGCTGAGGGGTGCTCTTTTAAATATGTTTTTGCCGCTTCAGTTCCCTGCCCGATTTTTTCGCCTTCTAAGGTAAAAAAACTACCAGATTGTTTTATTATTCCAGAAGTTAATCCGGCCCTTAAAGCATCTCCCGATTTTGAAATTCCCTCGTTATAATAAATATCAAATTCTGCTGTTTTAAAGGGAGCGGCCACTTTGTTTTTTACAATTTTTGCTTTTACCCTGTTTCCAATAATTTCGTCGCCCGATTTTATTTGCGCAGTTCTGGTTAAATTAATTCTTACAGAAGCGTAAAATTTTAATGCCAGGCCTCCGGGCGTTGTTTCTGGATTTCCAAAAACCATTCCAATTTTCATTCTTGTTTGGTTTAAAAATATAACCATTGTATTTGTTTTAGACATTATTGCAGAAAGTTTTCGGCAAGCTTGACTCATTAAACGAGCCTGAAGCCCCATGTGCTGGTCTCCAATTTCTCCTTCAATTTCTCTCTGCGGAGTTAAAGCAGCCACAGAATCTACAACAATTACTGCAACTGTTCCTGTTTTTACTAATGTTTCAACAATTTGCAAAGCTTGCTCGCCAGAATCTGGCTGTGAAATTAATAAATCGTCAACGTTAACGCCAATTCTTTTTGCATAGTCAGGGTCCATTGCGTGTTCTGCGTCAACAAAAGCGCAAGTGCCTCCTTTTTTTTGCGCCTCTGCCAAAACATGCAAAGACAAAGTTGTTTTGCCTGATGATTCAGCTCCATAAATTTCTATTATTCTGCCACGAGGCATTCCGCCAACGCCCAAAGCCATATCCATTGCAATAGAGCCTGTTGGAATAACATCAACATTTACAGCATGAATATCTCTCATTTTCATAATCGCCCCCTCGCCAAACCTTTCTTTAATTTCATCAATCGCGCTATTCAGCGCCTTGTTTTCTTTAGGCGTTTCTTTTTTTTCTTTTATTGTTTTAATTTCTTTTACCATAAATAAAAACTAATTTAATAATTTTACACTTTTTGCCAGGAGTCGCCGCTCGATTCTTCTGACTCATCTAAGCCGCTTGGCTCTTTGCCGGGGCCAAATTTTACATCAGCTTTATCTGCATAAACCTCTCTTGGTTTTGCTCCGTCAGCAGGGCCTACAATTCCTTTGTTTTCTAAAATATCAATTAATCTGGCTGCTCTGGAATAACCAATTCTTAATCGCCTTTGCAAAAAAGAGGCAGAGGCTTTTTGAGTTTCTAAAACTATTTTTTTAACTTCTTCAAACAGAGGGTCGTCGTCGCCACCAAAGAATGTTTCTCCCCCTTCTTTGCTGCCAGCCTCTGTTCTTTCAAGGCTTTCCAATAAACTTTGCGTCATTACTGATTGGTGTTCTTCAATTTTTTTACCCTGTTCTACAATAAAATCAACTACTTTTTTAACTTCTTTTTCTGAAATATAAGGGCCCTGGATTCTGCTAATTTTAGCTGATTTTGACGAAGAAAAAAGCATATCTCCAGCGCCCAATAATTTTTCAGCTCCCGAAGTGTCTATAACGGTTCTTGAATCAACCTGCGAAGAAACCTGGAAAGTAATTCTGGTAGGTACATTAGCTTTAATTAAACCGGTGATAACTTCAACCGACGGCCTCTGCGTTGCCAGCACTAAATGAATTCCGGTAGCTCTTGCCATTTGAGCTAATCTAACAACCCCAGCTTCTATTTCTCTGCCTTTAGCTGCCATTAAATCTGCCAATTCGTCAACCACAAACACAATATAGGGCAACTGGAGCCCAGATGCAATTATTGATTTGTTTGAGTTATAAGTGGCGAGATTTCTTGCTGGAACTTCTGAAAATACCTCAAATCTTCTTTCCATTTCGCGGGTCAGCCACTGCAAAGCATTTATTGTTTTTGTTGCGTCATAAATAACAGGACATAACAAATGCGGAATATCGTTATAATGCTGAAATTCAACTCTTTTTGGGTCAACCATTATCATACGCAAATTATCTGGTGTGCATTTATATAATAAACTTAAAATTAAAGTGTTTAAAAATATAGTTTTACCGGTACCTGTAGCTCCGGCCACCAATAAATGAGGGCCTTCTGTAATGTCTGTAAAAACAGGGGTGCCCGAAACATTTCTGCCTAAAGCCACAGTCAGCGGGCTGTTTTCATTTTGATAATTTTGGTGAGTAATTAAATTTCTTAAAGTAACAATTGATCTCACTTTATTAGGCACCTCAATTCCAACTAATGATTTACCTGGAATAGGAGCTTCAATTCTAATAGGATGAGCGGCTAAAGCCAGCGCTAAATTATTTGACAGCGTTGTAATTTTAGAAAGCTTTACCCCCTCTGCCGGCTTAAAAGCATATTGTGTAACAGTAGGGCCCACATTTACTTCTGCCATTTCAACTGGAATGCCAAAATTTTCCAATGTGCTTTTTATTATCATTGAATTTTCTTTGATATTGCCAGAGGTTGGCGCTATTTCATTTTTATTGAGCAGATCTAATGGAGGCAATACATAATCTCCTTTTGCGCCAGATGGTTTTTTTTCTTTTTCATCTGCCTCTGCCTCGCCCGTTTGGCTACGGCCAAGGGGCTTTTCTTTTTTAAATAAAGATATTCTTGGAGCTGAATTTTTTGGCGCTTCGGTTTTTTCTTGCTCAACTCCTTTTATTTTAAAAGTGGTTTCTTCTGGTTTATTTATTTGCGCTGAAAAGGAAGGCTTTTTATCCATATATTCATCAAATTCTTCTTCTAAATATTCTTGCCATATAAACTGTATAAAAATAAAGGCTCCGATTAAAATAACCGACCCAAAAACAATATTAGCCACTAAAATACCAAAAAATCCCACTAATAATTTTCCCATTAAAAAACCAACCCATCCCCCGTTTATTTGATCTAAGTTTTGCGATGCCAAAATTCCTGAAATTCCAATAATTGAAATAAAAATAGCTAAAAAAAGCGCCAGAGTTCTGCCCCTACTTTTTGATTTTAAAAATATTAATCCGCCCAAAAAGAAAAACAAGGGGACAGTAAATACAGCCCGCCCTATTAAAAATTGCGAAGTTGTCATAAAAAATTTACCGGCAACGCCTGATTTTTCCCAAAAACTTAAAGCAACCACTATTGTTGCTAAAAACATTAAAGTGGCCTTAATCCACCTTTTTGTTCTTTCGCTTAAAAGAGAGGCTTTCTTT
>CAZKUM010000023.1:0-2498 GCA_964555955.1 uncultured Candidatus Saccharibacteria bacterium
GCTACTCAACACACATGACGCCGCCTACGGGCGGGGTTCCCTGATAACAAAAAAGCCTCTTTCGGTTGAAAGAGGCTCGCTTTGATTAACTAATTTTTATTTTTTATTTTAGTTCGCCAAAACCAACCTCTTTCTGAAAGAAGCTAAAATAAAAATAAAATTTTTGACTGGCTCGTTTATTCATACAATTACATTATAACAAAATATAATTCAGTGTCAATAATTTTTAAAAAAATCATTAGCTGGTTCTCTCTCCCAGTGTTGCTTCAAGATTTATTTCTTTTCCGTTGCGTAAAACTTTTAAAGTTATTTTGTCTCCAGGGTTATATTTTGTAATTATTTTTGACATAGAGTTGTCTTTTGTAACCCTTTCATTGTTAAATTCTAAAATAATATCTTTTTGTTTTATTCCAGCTTTTTCAGCAGCAGAACCTGCGGTAACAAATGGTTCTCCATTGCTTCCCTTTAAAACTAATGCGCCATAATCAACCGACAAATTATATTGTTCCTTTACTTTGTCGTCAACCAAAACATATCTAACACCTAAAAATGGATAAACTATTTTATTTGTTTCCATAACCTGCTTGATATCTTTTTTGGCTGTATTAATAGGAATGGCAAACCCAATACTTTGCGCCCCCTCTGCCATGGCTGTATTAATGCCAATAACTTCGCCCTTTAAGTTTAACAATGGCCCGCCTGAATTTCCTGAGTTAATTGCCGCATCTGTTTGTATAATACCTTCTAAAGTTTCCGACAGATTTCCTATTTTATCAGAGGCTGAAATTGTTCTGCCAAGCCCAGAAATAATTCCCACAGAAACAGTATTACTGAATTGCCCCAAGGCATTTCCAATGGCAATAACGCTCTGGCCGATTTGCGCGCCAGAAGAATCACCCAGCTTTATTGCTGGAAACTTTTTGCCTTGCCCTGAGTTCGTCGAAGGGTTTGCCTGTATTTTAATTACAGCTAAATCCTGCACTGGGTCTAAGGCCAAAACTTTGGCAGAATATTTTTGCCCGTCATTTGTTAAAACAGTGTAGTCTGCCTGCTTATCTGAAACCACATGCTTGTTAGTTAAAATAAATCCGTCTTCTGCCTCGCCCGTAGGGCTATGGCCGAGGGAAACAAAAAAACCAGAACCAGCTCCAACTTCCTGCAGTTTACTTCCCTTTTGAACATATTGAGGAATTTGAAAATCAAAAAATGGAGAACCGTCTGGAAAAGGGTTTACAAAATACTGCTCATATACCGGGAGATTTTTTGAAATAATGATGCTTACAACCGAAGAAGATGCTCCTTTAACAGAATCTATTATTGCCTGCTCGTAAGAAATATCTGATTTATATGCGGTTTCTGATGGTTTTTCACTGCCTATTGCCGGCGCTTCTATTTTTTGCAAAAACAATTTAACTTGGTTTTGTATATAGTTCAAAGAAAAAGCGCCACTTGAAAAACCAAGCGCCACAAATGCAACAACCAACAAAAAACCAAGCCACACGGCTCTGTTTCTTAAAACTTTTAAAATTTTGTTCTTTATTTTAGGGTCCATTTTGGGCAACTGATACATATCCATATTGTTTTTAAAAATTAATTATATTTAATAAAAAAATATGAGCCTTTTGGCATTTATTAAATAATACGCATTTTTTTCTATTTTTTTTCATTATAATGGTCAAACCTGTATTTGAAAATATCCGACCTTACGGGGCCTAAAAAAAGAACATGCAATTCAGCTAAAAAATACTTAAGATATGTTTTTATCCTTCCGTCTTTTTCATACCTCCTTATAGAAGTAAAAAACGGCTCTTTAATAAATTTATATTTTGAAATTTTAGCGGCCGCTTTGGCATAAGAGTAATCTTCTACAAATATTATGCTTTCGTCAAAACCTCCTATGGCATCATGAATTTTTTTTCTTGCCATTATCGCAGCCACTCCATGAGGCGACATTTTTTGTGTTAGTTCTGTCCATTTATTAAAAATATTAAAAGCTATTTTATCAATTTTTTTTCCGTTAAACGGAAAAAGCGTGAATCCAGCAATGCCCAATTTATTTTTTTCAAACTCATTAACAGCGTTTTCCAAAAAAGAACTGGGTAAAATTACATCTGCATCTAAAAATAATAAAATATCGCCGTTTGCCGCTTTGGCTCCATTGTTTCTGCCCACAGACACTAATCCGCCGTTTACAACAATACATCCGTATTTTTTTGCCGTTTCTACAGTACTATCCTTTGAACCGCCATCAGCAATAATTATTTCGTAATTGCTAAAACTTTGCTTCTTGATTGAATCAAGAAGCAAAGGAAGTTTTTCTTCTTCGTTTAAAGTTGGAATTATAATACTCAACATAATTAAAATATTTTTTTAGCTTCGTTCCAAATATTAGGCTGGTTTTGAGTTGTTTTTAGCCAATACCACCATTCAACTCCCCAAAAATAAAACCCTTTGAGGCCTGTTTCTTTTGCATATTTCACATTGCTTTTAAATTTTTC
>CAZKUM010000023.1:2508-7710 GCA_964555955.1 uncultured Candidatus Saccharibacteria bacterium
TTCTATATTCATTGTTTCTAACTGGTCTTTTAAGGGCATTTTATAAAAAGGTTTTGATGCCCATGGTTCAGCTTGAAGTTCAACGCATATTACATCCTTGCCGAACACTTTTTTTATAAGCTCTGCTTTTCTAAAGTAAAAAACCGGTGGAAAATAATAATTTAGGTAAAAACCTTTTCCATCATAAAGATGAAACCATGTATTTCTGTACATTGTAGTCCCAATTACATCTCCGGTTTTTGCAGCTCCAAGCCACAAAGAATATTCTCCTGTATCTGAAACAATTACTGGTTTTGACGGGTCTAATGATTTTACCAGTTCAACTTCTTGTTTTAAAAAGTCTTGATCATACCACGGACATTCTCCAAACTGAAAAAATGGTTCATTTTCAACTTGCCACATTAAAACTGCCTTTGAATCTTTATATCTTAAAACAACTTCTTTTATATACTTTAATAATTCTTGTTGCAACTCTTGTTTTGGCAATCCCTGCGCCCACTTAGGAATATGACATTCTGGCCATCGGCCTGTTTTCATTCCAACCACATAAATAATTTTTGCGTTTTTTTCTTCTGCTTTATTTATTTGCCAATCAATATCGTTAAAAAAATGATCGCCTTTCTTGCCCTCTACAAAATCCCATTGCGTGTGTAATTTTATATTTTTTACATTCAAGTCGTCAAGAATTGCCAAATAAGTTTCTTTCCAGTTAAGATTTAAGGCTTCTGCCTGCATTTGAGAAAAATCAACGCCCCAAGTTATATTTTCTATTTTGGGAGCTTTGCCTATAAAAAAGTAAAAGAAAACAACCGCTGCTGTTAAAAAAATTATTATTAAAATAAGTAAAAACATTTTAATTGTTTTTCCCATTTTTATCTGGTTTGATTATTTATTATTTTTTCAATATTATAAACTCCTAATTTTTCTATTTCAATAAAACCCTGCATTGCCATTTCAGCAAAATCGCCGGCGTTTAACAAGTCAAAAAACCATTGATCGGTGTATTTAGGATTTTCTTGCTGAGTTGCCGCTCCAGTATGCAAAAGCCATCTCTTATTAAAATCTTCCTGGGAGCCAATTGAAGGCGCAAGAATTATTGGAATTCCCAATCCCGCATAAAAAGAAAGTTCCGAAGGTTTTGTCCATAAAACGTCTGTTTCTCTTAAAGCTTGATTAAATTTTTCAAAGTATTCCGTTGCGCTGTTTGCATATAATATATGAGCCCAGCCGTCTAATTTTAACCCTTTAATATTGTCTGCAAAATACTTTCCCAGCTCTCTTCTAACCCCCACTGCAAAAATCATTCTAATATTATGGGCTTTTATTTTTTTTATTAAGCTGTTTACTGCCTTTAATCCAATTTCTGTCTGAGCGCCAGCGCCTCCTATAGAAAACATTATTGTTAAGGGGTGATTTGATTTTTTAGGCAATTCGCCTAAAAAATCCTTTACTAACGGTCCATAAAGTTTTCTATATTTTCCCTGGGGATCAAGATTTATTAAGCGATACCTCAAGTCTTCTTTTGCAATTTCTAAATTTTTTCCGCCTAAATTTTCTTTTGGCAAAGGATATCCTGTCAAAAAAATATCATTTGCATGCACTCCGTAAAGCTTTAATCTGTCGCGTACCCATGTGCATGGGGCAAAATACTTTATCTTGCTCTTTTTGGGATTTAAAGAAACCCATGACCTGTTAATATCCGCATCGCAAATTACGCAATAAATTTGGCCAGGGTAGTTTGATTCTTCTGCCATGAAAGCCGGCGTGAAAAATGTGCTGATTATAGGCAAGGGATTTTTTTTAAATCGTTCAATCAAATCTTTTCCCCATCCTTTTCTAATAAAAGAAAAAATATTTTTTAAAGTAACATTTGGTTTTGATAAATTTCTTTTAGGATAATAAACAAGAATTTTCTGAAATTTATCAAGGATACGAAAAACTAAATCACCAAAAAACGGAATTCTCTTAAATCTTGAAATAAATTCATAAAGAGTTCTAGTTGATTGCCAAACGTTTTTATCTTTTTTAGGAATGCCCTCATAGCTGTTTGCATTAATAACTTTTCCTCCAAAAGCAATATCTTTTAAAGGATATGCTGTTCTTTGGTGGCCATAGCCCATATCAACTGCAACAACCCAAGCTTTTTTATTGTTTTCCATACTAAAAAATAATTATACTATTCAAACATTATACTATATAGCTTAAATAAAAAAAATGGCGGCAATTAACATAAATTGGCAGCTTGTTGATTTTTATAAAAATATGTGTTAATATATTATTGTTTGCGCTAGTAATGGAAAGCGCAAAAGATGGATCTTTGACAAAGGAGATTGACGTGTATAGGAGTGATGAGGTTGTCGGTATTGCGATTCTTTGTAACGATCCGAGGGCAAACCTCTGGAAGCCAACAAAGGCGCAACTAATTCCCAAGGGCAAAGTTTTTGCTCCCATTATGGTCTTTGGCGGAGCTATTCCTCTGATTTACCCAGACGACCTAGCCGCCGATCATCATTGTTTTCTGGGTCAAATTCATTTTGGCTTAGGAAATTTTCCAACAGTTAAAGAGTTTTTAGTAGTTATACATGATTGCGCATATTACAACCGAATAAGTAGAACATTTACATTAAAAGACAAAAAGAGAGATGGAGAGAAAATCGCTGATTTTCTTAAAAAACATTTTTCTCTGCCAGCCACTGTTTCTTTCGCACATCCTAAGCCACAAGGTGAAGTTGATTTTGAAAAAATCAGATAGCTCTCCTATACACCGATAAAATTCTGTGGCAATGCTACAGAACGAGCCGCCAAAGCAAATACAGCTTGCGGCTTTTTTTATATTAAAAATTTTTGCTGTCTAATTTTATTTAGATATGCAACAATTACGGCAAGCGCCAAATACAATATTATAACCCAAATCGGTGAAACATTTTGTATATTTTTTGCCATCCAGGGCTGTGAAAATATATCTATTATTTTTACAAAATAAGTTAACAAAAAAAGGGAGGGGAAAGAAATAATCCAGCCTAAAAAATTAGAAAAAACACCCAATATTGCAGATAAAAATCCAAAAACCATAAGCCAATAAACAATTGGCAAAATTAAAAGATTGGTTATGGGGCTTACTAAAGATATATTGCCAAAGTTATAAATCATTATAGGCAGAGTAAAAATTTGGGCAGCAAAAGTTGTTGAAACAATGCCTATAAAATTTTCTGCCTCTGGTTTTGTAAATAATTTTATAAAGCTTTTAATTAAAGGCTCTAAATAAATTAATCCTAAAACAGCTAAAAAAGAAAGCTGAAAACCAACATCATAAAACAATAATAAAGGATTTTGTAAAAGCATTACGGCTCCAGCTAAAACTATAACTCTTGAACCTGTGCTTTGCCTGCCTAACTTTTGAGATAAAAGAAAAATAGAACCCATAATTCCAGCTCTAACCCCAGAAGACGGCAGGCCGGTTAACAAAATATAAATCCATATAAAAATAACAGAAAAATAAAACGCCTGGCCCCGCCAAAATCCTAAGGCAATTAAAAGTGTCATTAAAATTGAAGATAAAATGACTATATGGGTGCCAGAAACCGAAATTACGTGCCTAAGCCCGGTAATATTTAATTTGTCTTTTAAATCTTGGGTCATTGCTCCATTATCTCCAAGTATTGTGCCTGCTAAAATTAAACTTTGCGGCGGTGAAAAATTTTTATGAATGCTTTCTCTTAATTTTTGTTTAAAAAACAAAATTATAGAATAAAGTTTTTGAATTAACGTTGGGTTTGATTTTTCCCCGCCCGAGGCGGGTCCGCCTAGGGCGGATATTTTTGGAAAATTCATTACAGAATAAATTCCATCTTTCAATAAATAATTTTTGTAGCTAAAATCTTCGTTTTCGCTTGGAGTTTCTAATTTTCCGGTTATTTTTAATTTATCTAAATATTTATATTCTGGATAACGGCTTGTTGTTACTAAAACAATACTGCCATTAATATTGATTTTTAATTTTTGAGAAGAGTTTCTAATATCTGGCTCGCTTGAAACCTCGCCAGTTAAAACAACTTGGCCCCTGCCGTTTAGTTTGCTTAGCTTTTCGTTTGCAATATTAAATTCAGAAATTTGAAATCTTGCGGACCCCAAAACTAAAAATAAAATACAAAAGCCAATAACTGTAAAATTATCTTTTTTAAAAAAGAGAGCCGCTGCAATTATTAAAAGCCCTAAAAATAAAATTCCCCAAATAAAATTTGGAGAAATTTTAATAATTGATTCTAAAAATATTCCTGCGATAAATGAAATACAAAAATAAAACAATATCTTAGACGGAGTCATTATCTTAATTGGCAAGTTTTAAATTGTGGAGATATTTCTTTTATTATTTCATCTAAAAATTCTTTTTGAAAAGGCCTTACTTTTTCAAATTCAGGGTCAATGGTTTTTTCTGGCCTAAAATTTTGCAAATAATATTTTATGTCAGGCCCGCTAATCCATTTTGCAATTTCTGTAAAATCTTCTTTTTCGTGTATTCCCGGCACAACAGTGGTTCTAAACTCGCTGTTTTTAAAATCTTTTTTAAGCATTTCAACGCTTTCTTCTATGTCTTTAATATCTGTGCATTTGCCAAAAAATCCGGCATATTTTTCTTTTGGCATTTTAATATCCATTGCCACATAATCTATTAAATTTTCGTTAATTAAATCTTTGAGCATCTTTGGATTTGATCCGTTAGTGTCAAGCTTTACTAAAAAACCCAGATTTTTTATTTTTTTAATAAAACCTGGCAGTTCTTTATTGACTGTTGGTTCTCCTCCGCATATTACAACGCCCTCCAGCAACCCCTTTCTTTCCCTTAAAAAATTAAAAAAATCTTGTTCTTTAATTTTTGGTTGTTTTATAATTTTTGCAGGCAATACAAGCTCCCCAGAATAACACCAAGGGCACCTAAAATTACAAACAGCCAAAAAAACCGTACAGGCAATTTTGCCAGGATAGTCAATTAAAGTTGTTTTTTGAAGGCCTCCAATTATCATAAATAATAATTTTAAATTGCATTTACATTATACTAAAAAACTTCTTTTTTACAAAGAAGTTTTTTAATTTTATATTAATTACGCTGCTACTGGCATTTTATATTCTTTTCTTTCCTGATATTCTTGTTTTTTACCTTTGTGCCACTGTTGAACCGGCCTTATATAACCTACTACTCTTGAA
>CAZKUM010000024.1:0-6160 GCA_964555955.1 uncultured Candidatus Saccharibacteria bacterium
TGCCGAACCGCAAAAAACCGGCACCAATTTATAATTTAAAACTGATTTTCTTAATGTATTCTTTATTTCTTCTGCTGTTATTTCTTTTCCTTCTAAAAACTTTTCTGTTAAAGCATCATCTTCTCCGGCAACCTTTTCAAGCATTTTTTTGTGCCAAACTTCGGCCTCTGCTTTCCATTCTGCAGGAATTTCTTTTTCAACAACATCAATTCCCTTTTCGCCTTCAAAATACAAAGCTTTCATTTTTATCAAATCAACCACTCCCTCCAATTTTTCTTCTAATCCCATTGGAAAACTTACTGCAACTGCATTTTTAGTTAATTTATTTAAAATTGAATTAAAACTTTTTTCAAAACTGGCGCCCATTCTGTCTAATTTATTTACAAAGCAAATTCTTGGAACAGCATATTTGTCTGCTTGCCTCCAAACTGTTTCGCTTTGCGGCTCAACTCCGGCAACTCCGTCAAAAACAACAACTGCTCCGTCTAAAACCCTTAAAGATCTCTGCACTTCAGCAGTAAAATCAATATGGCCTGGAGTGTCAATTAAGTTTATTTGATGGTCTCTCCAATACATTGTAGTGGCAGCCGATGTAATTGTAATTCCCCTTTCTCTTTCTTGAACCATCCAATCCATAACAGTATCACCCTCGTGAACTTCGCCAATTTTATGCGAAACTCCGGTATAAAAAAGCAACCTCTCTGAAAAAGTGGTTTTACCAGCATCAATATGGGCAATAATTCCTATGTTTCTTAATGAATTTAACGGATGTTGACGAGCCATAATTTTTTATTTAAAACCCTTGACAATAATTATTTTATTTGTTATCATAAATATAGTACTTTTAGCCTCTTTAGGAGTAAGCTATGCCAAATGCAAACAAACTGTCTGAATCCGAAATTCATCGTCTGACTCACTGCCCGCAATGCGATAGACATACTCCAGATACTTGGTATTTCTGCGCATACTGCGGACAGGTGCTTCCCCTTCCACCAACTCTTGAAATGCACAATTTTATATTGCAATTGAATGAAGAATTTGGAGGAGTAGGTATTTGCTACAGCCATTATGTTCTCAAAGAATTGGGCTGTAAATTCTGTCCCAAGTGCGGCAGAAGGCTCTAATCCAAACCCGGTAAATTGCTGGGTAAACCCTGTGTCATCACGGGGTCTTTTTTTACTCTTGACAAGGCGCTTGGTTCTGCTATACTTAAATTGAGTTATCAGTTCTCAGAACTACATTCGAAAGAATCCACAAAAAACAATCTCTTAACTGGGGTTGTTTTTTGTTGTTTATTTTTCTGATATAATCAATTTGCGGAGACGTGGGAGAATATTGTTGCACGGTTGCAACCCTGAACTGATAACTCATGGATTCTCTCAAATGAATGTGGTTCAACTCCACTACTCTCCGCACCAATGAGCCGTTTCTCGACGGCTTTTTGGTTATAAACTATCTAGCGAAGTGCGCGAAGGCTTTGTTGGCGTCGGCCATGCGGTGGGTGTCGTTTTTCTTTTTTATTGCAATTCCTTCGTTGTTAGCTGCATCAATTAATTCTTGCGCTAATTTTTCTGCCATTGCTTTTCCTTTTTTGCCCCTTGCGCCGTCTAATATCCATTTTGTAGACAAAGCTAGCCTTCTTTCTCCCCTTACTTCCATTGGAACCTGATAAGTTGCGCCTCCAATTCTTTTTGGCTTTACCTCTAAAATAGGCGAGGCGTTTTCAATTGCCTGTTTAAAAACTTCAGCCGGCTCTTTTTTTGTTTTTTCTCTTATAATATCAAAAGCGCCGTACACAATTTTTTGCGCGGTTGTTTTTTTGCCGTCTTTCATTACCTTGTTTATAAATTGGGCAATTGCCACGTCATTATAAACTGAATCCGGCGCTACTTTGTGTTTTTTATAAGCTCGTCTCATTTTTTAGGGTTTAGGGGTTAGGGTTTAGCGTTTAGTAAATTTAGATTTCGTGACTAAACCCTATACGCTATACCCTGAACGCTAATTTTTTGCTTTTTTAGTTCCGTATTTGCTTCTTTCTTGTTTTCTGTTTTCAACTCCGGCTGTGTCTAAAACCCCCCTTACTATATGATACCTTACTCCCGGTAAATCTTTAACTCTGCCCCCTCTTATCATAACCACAGAGTGCTCTTGCAAATTATGGCCTTCTCCGGGAATATATGCTGTAACTTCCATGCCGTTAGACAATTTTACGCGGGCTACTTTTCTTAAAGCCGAGTTTGGCTTTTTAGGAGTTTGTGTAAAAACCTTAACGCATACTCCTCTTTTAAATGGCGAAGAATAATGCGAAGGCCTGTTTTTTAAAACATTAAAACCAAACTGCAGAGCAACTCCTTTCTTTGCTCTTTTTTTGTTTTTTCTGTTCTTTTTTATTAATTGATGTATTGTTGGCATTTGTATAAAATATAAAAGCGCATAGCGCTTAATTAAATATATATTAGCAGATAACTTTATTGAAGTCAATATCTACAGAAAAGCAAATGGCGCGCCTGTGATTAAAGAATAGAAAAACTGCGCTATTAAGCTTAATCCGCTTAAACCTCCAAAGAAAATAAAAAATATTAAAATGAAAAGCCCGTACTGCTGTATAAACATTTTAAATTTTTCAAATCTTTGCGGTAAAAATCTAAAAAGAATCCACGAGCCGTCAAGCGGAGGTATAGGAACTAAATTAAACAATCCCCACAAAAAATTATAAATTGCAACAATGCCCAACAATTCTGTAAAAAATACTATTTGTTGTGGAGAAATAAAAAATAATTGCTGCTGCGTATTTAAAAGCCTTACAAAAATGCTAAAAATTATAGCAATCAAAAAATTTGTTGCGGGACCGGCAATAGAAACTTTTAATGTGCCCCATTTCTGGTCTTTAAAATTATATGGATTAATAGGCACAGGCTTTGCCCAGCCAACTAAAATAGGACTTTGGCTTATGAATAAAAGTAAAGGCAAAATAATAGATCCAAAAAAATCTAAATGTTTTAAAGGATTTAAAGTTAACCTGCCTTCATATTTTGCAGTAGGGTCTCCCAATGAGTAAGCAACGTATCCATGAGCTAGCTCATGGATAATCACCGAAAAAAGCAAAACGATTAAAGAAAAAATCGTGATAATCAAATTCATTCTTTTATATTACCAGATATTGCAAAAAATAAAAGAGTATGATAAAATAAATTTGTTTAATTATCAACTAATTTATAAATATGGAAAAAGTTTGCACAATTTGCGGAAAAAAATCAAGCATGGGCTGGACTCTTGTAAAATTAAGAGGAAAATACAACCCTACTCAAAAAGTAAGAAAATACCCAAATTTACAATGGTTGCGTTTGGCTTCCGGAAAAAGAGTTTTAGCTTGTACTAAATGCATTAAAAGAACAGCCAAAGTATAAAAACGAAACACGACAAAAAACGCCTATTAAGGCGTTTTTTTTGTGTACAAATTAATTATAAACTATTTTTTCTCAAGAATGCTTCCTATTTTCGCCACAATTTCTTCTGGAGTAAGCTGGGCTTTAACTAAATAATCTATGGCTCCTAGTTCTAACCCTTTATCAATATCTTCTTTTTCACCGAGATTAGACAAAATAATTACCGGAATAGAATTTATACTGGAATCTTTTTTTATTTGTGCTAAAACCTCAAAACCGTCCATTACTGGCAAAATAAGATCTAATAATATTAAATCGGGTTTTTCTTCTTTTATTTTTTTCACCGCCTCTCCCCCGTCAACCGCCACAGAAATTTTAAAATCCTCAACCAAAAGTTTTTTACTTATTAAGCCTCTTAAAAATTCATCATCTTCAATTATTAAAATATTTTTAGGCATTTTGTTTATATTAATATTATTTAAGATATATATTAATTATATAGTTTTATAAATACAGTGTAAAGGCAAAAATTAAAAAACACTCAAAGATTGAGCGTTCTTTAATGCTCTGACCTTTCGGTGATAGATTTCTAGTATAACCTAAGTGGGTGTTCTCATGCCTCAACCACGGCTGAAACAAATTTGAACTCCCATAAAAAAGCTTGTATAGAATCTATTTTGAAAACATCAGAGCTACCTTTATTTTAATCCTTTAAAACGACAAGTCAATAGATTAAAGGCCTAAAACTTCTACTAATTGTTTTATTAAAGAAACTACAACCGGAGGCGGCATTAAACTATTTGATTTTACGCCCTCGTCATCTAAAACCTCCCACGGCTTTTCTGTTGTTTTAATATTATCTCCTTCAACTGCGTATACATATTCTGGGGTAACTTCATAGTCGTCAGCAAAATCTTTTGCTTTGTCGGCTGGTATTGAATTTCTCAAAAGTACTTTTGGAATTCCTTTCAAATTATATGCTTCTTTAATAAGTATTTCGTCTTTATTTAACCTTTCTCTTATTGGCTCAATTCCCTGTTCGTCGCCCTCTTTTGTAACCATTTTGGCTCCTTTGCCTGCCTCAGCAGAAGGACAAGCGGAATTGTCACAAATTAAATAAAACTTTTTTTCGTCTTTATCATAACCAACTGTTTTTGTTGCCAAAAGTTTTAAATTTCTTGATGTGTTGCACAAAGGGCAAATTACCCTAAATTTTACTCTTTCGTCAATTACATCGGTTGGCACATCAATTAAAATAAAAACGTCTGGGTCGTTTCTATAATCTATAAGATCGCGAAAAAACAGAGAATATGAAACCTGGTCTATATCTCTCGGGAATCCGTCAATAAAAATTGCTTTTCTGCCAAGTTTTGCTATTTCTCTTTTTGCTAAAGCCAAAATTAATTCTGTTGGCAACAAAGTTTTTGTTGACCTATTGTCCCAAGATTTCATTATATCTTCTAAGGGCATTCGTCCCCTGTAATTTTTTTCCAAAAATTCTACAATCTCTTTTCTTTTATCTTCATCTTTTATAACTTCGTCAAAAGACCTTATCATATCTCCAATTGAAAAATGGGCAATTTTACCCGCCTCGCCGCGAGGCAGGTCTTTATCTATAACTTCAGCAAACATTTTTGAATAAGTGCCTTTGCCAGAACTTTTTTTGCCCATTAAATAAGCAACAAAAGTATTATCTTCTAAAAATTTTCTTATTTTTTTAATTTCGGGGCCGCACTTGTATTCAAAATACTCCTGGCGTGAATTGAAATCGGTTAGGTCAAATTTTTTATATGCTTTATTTTTTGTTTTAAATATTGGAAAATCTAAATCTTTCATAAAATTAATTAATAAATTTAATATTTTTTCCGTTGCTTTCTATTTTTATATCTTTATCTTTATCGGTTCTAAAAATCTTTATACCAAATTTTTCCAATTTTTGCAAAGTTTCAGGCGTTGGATGACCATAAGAATTTTTGCCAACTTCAATTATTGCAATTTTTGGCTTCACATTTTGCAAAAACAAATCTGAAGTTGAATATTTTGATCCGTGGTGCGCAACTTTCAAAACATCTGATAATAAATTTTGCCCAGAATTAACAATCTTTTTTTCTGCAACAGAACTTATGTCGCAGGTAAAAAGAAAAGAGTTGCTGCCAAAAATTAATTTTGAAACAATACAGGTGTCGTTGCTTGTATTTTTAAATTCTTTGCCTTGTAAATTTTCAAAAGGAAAAAGGGTATCAATTAAAACGTTACCTGCCTTAATTTCTTGCCCGGCTTTTACAATAATTATTTTCGCCCCCATTTTTTCTTGCTTTTGCAAAACATTTATCCAAACAGCATACTCAGCATCTGTTTTTTTCACGCCAGTCCATAAAATATAGTCTGCTTTATATCTTTGCAAAACATCTATTAATCCGGTTAAATGGTCTTTTTCTGGATGGGTTAAAATAACTAAATCTAAAGTTTTGTCCCAAAACGGCATCCTTTGAGATAATTTTCCCAAAACCGTGGAATCGGGTCCGCCATCAATTAAAATCTGAAAGCCCTGCGGAGTTTCTATAAAAGCCGCATCGCCCTGCCCGACATCTAAAAAATTAACTTTTAAATTACGCTGTCTAGCCAAGGCAAAAACTTCTTGCCAGCAAAATATGTTTAGCACAATCAAAAATCCAACAAAAAGCAAAATATATTCCTTTTTCATATATTTACAAAAAAACCGGGCGCAATGCCCGGTTTTTTAGAGAGTCTATTCTATTTCTTCATTCCCATTA
>CAZKUM010000025.1:0-5563 GCA_964555955.1 uncultured Candidatus Saccharibacteria bacterium
AAAGATAAAGAATAACTTTTTTAATTGTCTTATAAATCCCTCTGCCTTCTTCGGCGGCTGAAACTATACTTGCAAAGTTGTCATCGAGAAGCACTATATCCGAAGCTTCCTTTGCCACCTCGGTTCCGATTTTCCCCATTGCCACACCGAGGTCAGCCGCCACAAGAGACGGCGCATCATTCACGCCATCTCCTGTCATTGCCACAATCTCGCCTCGTTTGCGATAGGCCTGAATAATGCGAAGCTTGTGATCCGGCGTGACTCGCGCAAAAACAGAGGCGCGGGCGAGTTTTTCCGCCAGCTCGTCATCAGACATTTTGTCGATTTCTTCCCCGGTAATAACACTGTCACCTTCACGCCAAATATCCGCCTCTTTCGCAATTGCCTGCGCCGTAAGACTGTGATCGCCCGTGATCATTACCACACGCATATCTGCCGCTCGCACTCTTTGCATTGCTTCTTTAACTTCGGGACGAAGCGCGTCATTCATGCCAAAAAAACCAACAAAAGTGAGTGGTGGCATTGCGTTTCCATCAACGCTCCGCCCAGTATCTTGATTTATGGCATAAGCAACTACCCTAAAACCGTTTTGCGCAAGTTTATGAAATACTGCCTCGAGTTCCTTTTTCTTCTCTTCGTTGAGAGTCTTGATTTCATCTTTGTGCCAGACATTTTTACAAAGCTCAAGCACTTTCTCTGGCGCGCCAACGATAGTAAGAAAATTTTTGTCGTCAACTGCTCTAATTGTGGCGTGATACTTTTTTTGATAGTCAAACGGTAATTCAAAAATTTTCGGTGTTTCCTGCTCCAGCGCTTCGTGGCGAAATCCAATCTTTTCAGAAAACACCAACATCGCCGCCTCGGTGGGATCACCAGCAATCTTCCAAGCGCTGGTCGCCGCTTTCTGCGGGATCCCGCCAGAGGCGGTGATTTCTTCCAAAAAAGACAGTCGCGCGTTGGCGCAGAACGCCGCGATTTTTCCACTAAAAAGTAAATCAGCATGGTTTAAGGGATCAATAGTTTTACCATCAAAAGTTGCTTCGCCTTTTGGCTCGTATCCATTACCAGTGATGTTAAAAATTTTTCCGTCCACATACACGCGCTGAATAGCCATCTCGTTTTTAGTGAGCGTTCCAGTTTTATCCACAGCAATAATTTTTGTTTGCCCCAATGCTTCCACTGCCTGCAAACGCTTCACCAACACATTGCGCTTCGACATTCTCCGAACGCCAGTTGCTAAAACTAAAGTCATTACAATCGGCAATCCCTCCGGAATTATAGAAACTGAAAGCGCCACCGCAGTGGTAAACATTTCTTTGAGGGATTTGCCAGAAAGAACACCGAGAACAATTAGAGAGGCGCTAATGACGGCTACTGTAACGATAATAACGCGAGAGAGATAACGAATATTAGTTTTTAGAGGAATCTCGGTATCAATCGAGGATATTTTCTGCGCAATTTTTCCAATTTCTGTTGCAAGTCCGGTAGCCACAACAATCGCAGTGCCATTTCCCCTCAAAATGTGCGTACCCTTAAATACCATATTTTTCTGATCCGCCACTCCAAGATTGTCGGCTGTTAATACTATATTGGTTTTAGTCACCGGTTCTGATTCTCCCGTGAGACTTGCTTCATCAACTTTCAGGGTATTGGAAAAAATAATTCGTGCATCAGCCGGCACTTTTTCTCCTTCTTGCAATACAATAATATCCCCGGGCATTACCTCGGTATCTGGGATGATAAGTTCTTTTCCATCGCGCAATACAGTTGCTGAAGTTTCGGCAAACTTTTTCAAAGCAAGTAGGGTGTTTTGCGCTTTACCTTCCTGGATTGTTCCCACAATCGCATTAAAAAGAAGCACCGCAAAGATAATGGAAGCGTCAATAACTTCTCCCATCGCAAAAACAATACCTGCCGCGGCAAAAAGAATATAAATCAGCGGACTTTGAAATTGCCGTAAAAAAATAAGGAGTAGGTTGTCTACTTTCCCTTCGGGAAGTTTATTGAATCCGTATTCTTGAAAACGCTCGGTCGCTTCTTCTTTTGTCAGACCATGTTCACGCGAATGGAACACATCAAGAACCTCAGGGATTGTTTTTGTGTGCCATAAAATTTGTTGCATTATTGCCATAATTTTCAACCCTAGTTGATTATTTTCTATAAATTATATTCTTCTAATGGCTCTGGAATTATAATTTTTAAACCAGTTGCGGGAATCGCCTCTTTTACCCTTTTTCTTGTTTCATCATTAAATGCTCTTTTAAAATGAGCTAATGCCAAGCATTTTACATTGCTTTTCTTCGCCATTTCAAAAACATCAACAGCTGCAACATGCCCTTTAATTCTTTGGTCAAACATATAACATTCGTGCATTAATATATCTGCGTCTTTATAGATTTTTTCAGTTGCCTCATCAAATGGCCCGTCGCCGCTGTAACAAACAACTTTTTTATTGTCATCTATTCTAATAGCAAGATTGTAGGCCGTATGAAGAGTTTTTGCAAAAGTTAATTTTAAACCGTTAAATTGAACTTCTTTGCCGTCTTCTGCAAAAATAAATTTTACTTCAAACCCATAACTATTTATTCCAAAATAAGCGTGCTCTGTTAATCTTTCAATATCTGCTTTAACCTGTTCTGAACAAATTATTGTTAATTCTTTTTTCCTTTCTTCTTCTAGCATTCTACCTAAAAGCGCAGGAATACCAAATAAATGGTCAGAATGCCTGTGAGTTATATATAGAGCATCAATTAAAGAATGGTCTTTTGTATATTTCCAAAGCTGGCGCACAGCAGAGTCTCCACAATCAAGCATTAACGCAGTTTTATTAGACAAAACTAAATGTGAATGATTGGGATATCTTTCATCAAACGCTTCGCCGGTGCCTAAAAATACTACTTTCATAAATTTAATTATTATATCCTTTAATTACTTTATTTGCGTGTTTGCGGAATAATTTATTTAAAATATATCCCATTAATATGCCCAAAACAGCTCCTGCTATTATATCTAACGGCCAATGAACGCCGGTAAAAACACGAGAAATAACAATTAAAAAACTGGCTATATAAAAAAATATGCCAGCTTTTTTATTATAAAAATAAACTATTGTAGACAATGCAAAATAAAAAGATGCGTGCCCCGAAGGAAAAGATGCCTCTTTTGCGCTTTGATCTATTAAAGGAACAAAATTTAAAACTACAAATGGCCTTGGCCTGAACCACAACCAGCGGATTATAGCCGTTAAAATAAATTTTGTAAAAACAGCCGCAATTACAGCTTCTAAAACCATTCTCCAATACTTTTTATAATTTATCCATAAAAATAAAAGTAAACAAAACCACAAAAAATATTCAAAATACTGGGCGAAAAACATTACTGAATAATCTAACCATGCCCATTTGCCGGCCAAACCATTTATTAAATTGAATAAATATAAATCTATGCTCATTTTGGCAATGGAAATTTTTTACAAAACCTTTTAATTTCTTCTCTCACTTTTTTAACACTCTTAGGACTACTTATAACTTCATTTATCCACCCTGCAATTTTTTTCATTTCTTTTTCTTTCATTCCCCTTGTTGTAATTGCCGGAGTACCCATTCTTATTCCAGAAGGCTTAAAAGGCGGAGCAGGGTCATAGGGTATGCTGTTTTTATTTATTGTAATACCAGCCTCTTCCAATAAGTCTTGAGCTTCGGGGCCTGTAATATTTTTACTTCTCAAATCAATTAAAAGC
The DNA here is from genome assembly GCA_964555955.1 of uncultured Candidatus Saccharibacteria bacterium. GTDB lineage: Bacteria > Patescibacteriota > Minisyncoccia > Minisyncoccales > Staskawiczbacteraceae > JBBTQL01. The sequence continues at coordinate 3,740 of CAZKUM010000025.1, forward strand.
AAATGGTTGTCAGTGCCGCCAGATATTAAATTAAAACCATGTTTTTTTAATTCTTCAGCCAGAGCTTTTGCATTTTTTACAACTTGTTTTGCATATTTTTTAAAAGCCGGAGTTGAAGCCTCTTTTAAACAAACAGCAATTCCTGCAATTTGATGCATATGAGGCCCGCCCTGAAACCCCGGAAATATGGCTTTATCAATTTTTTTTGCCAACTCGGGGTCTTTGTTTATTCCTTTTTGGGTAACCATAATCATTCCACCTCTTGGACCCCGTAAAGTTTTATGTGTTGTTGTTGAAATAATGTGCACATAAGGAACAGGGCTTGGGTGAGCTTGGCCTGCAACTAATCCTGCAATATGAGCTATATCGGCAACTAAATAAGCATTTACAGAATCTGCAATTTCGCCCAGCCTTTTCCAGTCAAAAATTCGCGGGTAAGCAGTTGCTCCCACAAAAATTAATTTTGGCTTATTTTCTTTTGCCAGTTTTTCTATTTCTTCATAATTTAACAAATGAGTTTTTTCGTCAACGCCATACTGAATAGATTTAAAAAATTTAGCAGAAAAATTTACTTTCCAACCGTGAGTTAAATGCCCGCCCATTGGCAAAGCTAACCCCATAACAGTATCTCCCGGTTCGCAAACTGCCATATAAACTGCGGCGTTTGCAGGAGAGCCAGAATAAGGTTGAACATTAACAAAAGGAACTTTAAATAATTTTTTTGCCCTTTCACGGCACAAATCTTCTAAGATATCATAATACTTTAAACCAGCATAATATCTTTTTCCAGGATAACCTTCTGCGTATTTATCGGTTAAAATAGAACCCAAAGCTTCCCTCACCGCAGGCGAACTGTGGTTTTCTGAAGGAATCATTTCTAAAGAAGTCTTTTGCCTTTCGGTTTCCAAATCAATCAATTTTGCAATCTGCGAATCTTGTTTTTTTAATTTCATATTCTTAATGTTTTAATTTTATCTTCTTTTAATTCTAATATTTTTGATGGTTTACTTTTTGGTAAATTTCCACCATCTATTATTAAAATATCGTATTTCTTAAATTGTTCTATTATATCATTTATTTTTGTTAAGGGAGGTTTGCCTGAGATATTAACTGATGTTTGGGCTAAAGGCTTATTTATTTTTTTAAGTAAGCTATTTAAAAATTTATATCTTGGAATTCTTAGGGCAATTGTCCCGTCTTTTCCAGTGACTAATTTAGATAATTTAAAATTTTGACTTTTAACTTTTGACTTTAAAATAAATGTATATTTCCCCGGCCAATATTTTGCTTGCCCTGAGCGAAGCCGAAGGGTCAAAACCGCTTCTTGCTCTTTGTTTATTTCAGCCAGCTTTTTTGTCATTTTTAAATCTTTTACAAAAATAGCCAAGGGTTTTGACTTTGGCCTTTTTTTTATTTTATAAATTTTGTCTACTGCTTTTTTATTGCCAGCATCGGCCAAAAATCCGTAAACAGTATCGGTGGGGCAAATCATAATACCGCTATTATTTAAAAATTCTACGGCTTTATTCAGATTTTTCTGCGACTTTTTTATAATTTGCATTTTCTAAAAATTTTGATAATTTTTCTACGTCTTCTGGATTACCAAAATCATGCCAATAATCTTTTATTTTTTTAATTTTTACCCGCCTTTCTTTTGCTAAAAGTGAAATGACATCTGTAATTTCGTATTCGCCTCTTTCAGATTTTTTAATTTGAGAAATTTTATCAAAAACTTCCGGCGTAAATTTATAAAGACCGGCGTTAATTAAGTTTCCCACAAACTCTTTTGGTTTCTCAATAATTTTTTCTAAAAAATCATCTCCA
>CAZKUM010000026.1:0-5385 GCA_964555955.1 uncultured Candidatus Saccharibacteria bacterium
AATTAGATGATGTAACCGAGACCCGTATAGTCAGATTTTAGATGATTTAATACGGCCTATTGTAATTTTCAAAAAATGGTATATAATAAAAACTTGATTTATCATTTTTAGATATGGAGGAAATTTCATTAAAGGCGCAAGAATTATTTAAAATAGGAAGCTTTGGAGTAACCAACAGCTTATTTTTGACATTTATAGTCTCTCTGATTCTTTTGTCAGTTGCTTTTTTAATTTATAAAAAAATAAATATTATTCCCGGCAAGCTTCAATCTGCTGCAGAAATGGGTACGGAAGCGCTTTTAGGATTAATGGAGTCAACATTGGGTTCAATAGAAAAAGCAGAAAGATATTTTCCATTAATTGCCACAATTTTTATATTTATTATGGCCTCTAATCTTATGGGCATTTTTCCTGGGGTTGGATCTTTAATGATAGAAAATGCCGGCAAAGAAGTTCCGCTTTTTCGTTCTCCGGCGGCTGATTTAAATTTTACTTTGGCTTTTGCCGTAATCTCTGTGATTTTTACAAATATTTTAGGAATGATGGCAGTAGGAGTTTTTCCACATATAAGCAAGTTTATAAATTTAAAAGACCCTATAAGTTTTTTTATCGGCATATTAGAGCTTATTTCAGAAATGGCAAAAGTGATTTCTTTGTCTTTTAGGCTGTTTGGTAATGTATTCGCCGGAGAGGTTTTGTTAACAATAATTTCCTTTTTGGCGCCATATTTTATTCCATTGCCATTTTTATTTTTAGAGCTTTTTGTTGGAATGATTCAAGCATTTATATTTGCAATGATAACACTGGTTTCAATTTCACTTCACACAACATCGCACGCAGAGCATTAATTTTATAATTATTAATTATTAATTTTATAAATAATTTCTTAATTTTTTAATTTTCAAATAATAAGACTTTTGTGTCATTCTTTAAAAATTAGAAATTAGAAATTAAAAATTAAAAGGTATGGACGCAGAATCAATTAAGGCATTAGCAGTGGCGGGGACTATCGTATTAGGAGCGATATTTCCTGCAGTTTCAATTGGCTGGATAGGATCATCTGCTTTAAAAGCAATTGGCAGAAATCCAGAAGCAGCATCAAAAGTGCAGACAATGGCAATTTTGGCCATAGCTTTTGCTGAAGCTATTGCTATTTATGCTTTGGTTATAGCTTTGATATTAAAATTCGTTGCTTAAAACCTGAAATTTGCCCCGCTAAGCGGGGCAAGATTTAGTTTTTAAAATTTATGGAAAACGAATTATTATCGCAATTAGGAATAAATTGGAAGCTGTTTTTAAGCCAAGCAGTTAACTTTTTTATACTTTTAACAGTGCTCACAATTTTTGTTTATAAGCCTCTTATAAAAATTATAAAAGAAAGGAATAAAAAAATAAAAGAAGGCTTAGATAAAGCAGAAGAGGTGGGGATAAGGTTAAAAGAAATTGATAACATTGGTAAAGAAAAAATTAAAGAAGCTGAACAACAATCAATAAATATAATAAAAGATACAGAAGATAAAGCAAAAACTTTAGAGCGTGAACTGCAGACAAAAAATGAGCAAAAACAATTGCAAATGCAAAAAGAAACAGAAGCTCAGCTTAAAAAACAGCTTGAAGACAATAAAAAAGTTGTTTTGGCGCAGGCCGGTGAATTAATCAAAAAAACAATTATAAAAACAGTTGAATTAAAACCAGATGCAATAGACGAAGCATTAATAAAAAAAGCAATTGAAGAAGTAAAAAATGAAATCTAATAAAACAAAATTATACGCAAAAGCTTTGGCTGAAATTATTTCGGAAAAAAAGCCTGCCCGCCAAAATGCCGCAGCTTTTGGCGCCAAAGAACTGAGCGATGATGTGATTGTTAAGAACTTCCTAAAATTTCTAGAAAAAAACGGTCAAATACACAGGGCAAAAGAAATTTTAGATTTAACAGAAGATTTGCTTTTGGCAAAACAAGGAAATAATAAAATTAATTTTCAAACAGCAAGAAAAATAACTGCAAGCCAAAAAAAAATATTACAGAGTTTTGCAAAAGATGGAGATAAAATAAAAGAAACAATAAATCCAGAATTAATTACAGGCGTAAAAATTATTATTAATAACGAGAGGCAGTTTGATGCATCAATGCAAAAAAAGCTTCAAAATATATTTTAAACATGAGCCAAGAAATAATAGAAAAAATTAAACAAGCTATAGAGGGTTATCAAGATAAAAAAGAATGGGAAGAAATTGGCAAAGTTATTGAAGTTGGAGACGGTATATTAAAAATATCCGGGCTTTTGAATGTGCAGGCGCAAGAAGTTTTAATGGTTGAATCTGGCAACGAAAAAGTTAGGGCAGTTGCTTTAAACCTAGAAGAAGATTCTGTAGGAGCATTAGTTCTTGGAGATTACAATTTAATAAAATCAGGCGACACTGTAAAAAGAACAAAACAGCTTTTATCTATTCCAGTTGGCGAACAACTTTTAGGCAGAGTTGTGGATCCTTTAGGAAACCCAATAGACGGAAAAGGTCCTTTATTTTCAGAAAAAGACAAGGTTCAGTATAATTTTTTAGAAAATGACGCGCCAAATGTTATTAACAGAGAGTCGGTAAATACTCCTTTGCACACGGGCATTAAGGCAATTGATTCAATGATTCCAATTGGCAGGGGGCAGAGAGAGTTGATTATTGGCGACAGGGGAACAGGAAAAACAGCAGTTGCTTTAGATATGATAATAAACCAGCAAAAAGATAGCGATAATCCTCCAGTTTGTATTTACGTGGCAATTGGGCAAAAAGCGTCAAAAGTTGCTAAAATAGTTGAAACTCTTAAAAAAAATAATGCCTTTTCTTATTCAATTGTTGTGTCGGCTTCGGCTTCAAGCCCTGCTGCATTTTGGTATTTAGCTCCTTTTGCAGGTTGCGCCATTGGAGAATATTTTCGCGACAAAGGCAAAGACGCAGTTATAATTTACGACGACCTTTCAAAGCACGCGTGGTCATACAGGCAAATTTCTTTATTATTGCGCAGGCCGCCAGGAAGAGAAGCATATCCTGGAGATGTATTTTATTTGCATTCAAGGTTGCTTGAAAGGGCTGCAAAATTATCAAAAGAAAAAGGCGGCGGCAGTTTAACTGCTTTGCCAATTATTGAAACACAACTTGGCGACGTTACAGCATATATTCCAACAAACGTAATTTCAATTACAGACGGCCAAATTTATTTAGAGTCAGATTTGTTTTATCAGGGAACAAGGCCTGCTGTAAACGTTGGTTTGTCGGTTTCGCGCGTAGGCTCGTCTGCCCAAACAAAAGCAATGAAAAAGGTTGCAGGAAAATTAAGGCTTGAATTAGCGCAGTTTCGCGAATTGCAGACATTCGTGCAGTTTGCCAGTGACGTTGACGAAACAACAAAACAAAGAATTAACAAAGGAAAAATTGTTACAGAAATTTTAAAACAACCAGACTTATCCCCAATAAGTTTTGAAAAACAGGTTTTGGTTTTGTATGCGGCGCTAAACGATTATTTTGCAAAATTCAAGCCAGAAGAAATTCAGGAAATTGAGAAAAAATATTTAGAATATTTTGAAAACTTGCATAAAGATTTATTAGAAAAAATAAAAAAAGAAAGAGCCATTTCAGACGACACGGAAAACGAAATAAAGAATGTCATTCAGTCATTCCTGGATAGTGTTAGTTAGAAGGGGGGACCTGCCCGCATCGGCTACGCCGAAGGCGTTGCAGGCGGGTAAAAAAAGTAATTACAAAGTTTATAGAAAGTATATAGTATGCTGGTTTTTCACTCGAGTGAAAAACCAGCACCACGTTGGTTATCACGTGATAACCTGAAGCATGCCCGCCTGAATGCGAAGCTTTTGGCGGGAATCTTGAAAATTTGTAAAAAAAGAACCCCGCGACGCAACCGTAGTTGCAATCGTGGGGCATGATGCAGGCGTGACAAACTCACTTCTTGTAATAGCAGGCTATCGCGAAATTAGCTGCTACGGCCGCAAGCATCTCGGCCTCAAAGGTTTCGAAACCACAAGAGGCATTTTGCCAGCCAAAGGTGTGTCTGTCAATGATAAACAAGACCAAGATAGCCATGTTTATCCACCCAATGATAGCAAAAACTTTTGCCATAGCACTTTCTCCCATATCTGGAGGCCGAATTGGTAAGTTGTACTCTACTACTTAATTATACACCCATTATTAAATATGTCAAGTAGTATCCGAAAGCATAACCCTCGCCATAGGGCTCGGGATATCCGAAAATGCACATCCGAATATTTGGGGCATTCGGATAAATTCGTAAATTAGGATTATATTTTTATGGAGTCACCACAAAATATTAAAAAAAGACTGAAATCAGTCAATAATATAAACCAAATTACCAAAGCAATGGAGCTGGTTTCGGCTACAAAAATGCGAAAGTCCCAGCAAATTGCTTTAGATTCAAGACCTTACAGTTTTGCAGCTTTAGACTTTTTGGCAACAGTTTCGGCTTTAGAGGACCAAAAATTGCCAGAATTATTTGAGGTTAGAAAAAATGTTAAGCGGGTTTTGTTTGTTTTGGTCTCTTCTGATAAGGGTTTGGCCGGCGCATTTAACAGTTCGGTTTTTAAAAAATTTGCCGCCCATTTTGAAAAATGGGCGAGCCTCGCCCCTGCGGGGCGGGAAGAGCACTTGTTTCTGGCAATCGGTCAAAAAGCATATGATTTTTTGGCAAAGAAAAATTTAAAAGTTATTAAAAAGTTTGTTAATGTTGGAGATTACACTACACCTGAACAAGTAAAACCATTGGTTGATTTTGTAGTTAAAGGATATTTGGATAAAAAATGGGATAGAGTTATTATTGTTTCAACTCATTTTAGAAGCGCGTTAAAACAAGAGCCGCATGTAAGGCGTGTTTTGCCAATTGATTACGACCACATTGCGGACACAATAAAAGAAATTATTCCTGAACGGGGAAAATTTGCAGATTTAATAAAAGAGCATAATATAAATTTTATTTTAAATAAAAAGAAATTAAAAGAGTACACAATTGAACCCAAGCCAGAAAAAGTTTTAGAAAAACTAGCAGAGCATTTATTTTTTATGCAGGTTTACCACTTAATTTTAGAAGCAAACGCATCAGAGCATTCAGCTCGCAGAATGGCAATGAAAACAGCATCAGATAACGCAAAAGATTTGGGAGATAAATTAAATTTACAATATAATAAATCACGCCAATCAAAAATTACAACAGAAATTTCAGAAATTTCAGCGGGAGCTGAAGCACTTAGTTAAATTTTTAATTTCCAATTTTTAATTTTTAAATAATGACTAAATGCCCAAATTTTTAAAAATTAAGAAATTAATAAATTATTTATAAAATTACAAAATTAAAAATTATAAAATTAT
>CAZKUM010000027.1:0-4008 GCA_964555955.1 uncultured Candidatus Saccharibacteria bacterium
CCGGGGAACTCCGGAATCCCGTTTCGGTCAGATAGTTAAATGATTTGACACGACCATCTTATTTGAAAAAAAACGTTTTTATGTTTAAATTATACTATGAATAGATTTAAAACTATATCTAAAAATAAATTAAATGCGCTACCAAAAACAACTGGGGTGTACTCTTTTTATGAAAAAAATAATGTTATTTATATTGGAAAAGCAATAAATATACAAAACAGGGTAAAAAATCACTTTAATCAACCGAGCTATAGAGATAACATTTTTATGGATAAAGTTGATAAAGTTGGATATCTTGAAACAAATTCTGAAATTGAGGCGTTGATTTTAGAAGCGAATTTAATTAAAAAATATCAGCCAAAATTCAACGTTGTGTGGCGTGATGATAAAAATTATTTTTATGTTGCCCTTCGCTACGCTCAGGGTAAACTAAAAATTCCTTATTTATATATTACACACCAGTCAAAGGATTTAAACGTAAAAAACGCTTTAAACGCTCCAAGCGAACGAAGTGATAAAACGAATAGAACAGAGTATATCGGCCCTTTTGTAGAGGGAGCGTCGCTTAAAAAAACCTTAAGGTTTTTGCGCAAAGTATTTCCCTATTACACCGGCAAAAAACCCTCGGCCGTAGCCCTACGGGCGAGGCATCCAAAAAATAAATGCGCATACTGCCATTTAGATTTGTGCCCTGGGCCCCGCCTCTTCGAGGCGAGGCTCGCCTCGCCTAATGGCGAGGCGGCTGACTTAATTGCTAATTATAAAAAAAATATTAAAAAATTAATTTTAATTTTACATGGCAAGAAAAAGGCGGTGCTAAATTTGCTAAAGCAAGAAATGAAACAGCTGGCAAAAGAAAACAAGTTCGAAGAAGCTGGCAAAATAAGAGATAAAATTTATGCTTTGCAGCAAGTGATATCGCACGCCAGCGTAATTAACCAACAAAATTTGGCTGCAGCAGGCGCCGCCTTAACCTTAAATAAGATTTTAGGCATAAAAAAAGACATTCATAAAATTGAATGTTACGATGTTTCAAATATTCAAGGAAAACAGGCAACCGGTTCAATGGTTGTTTTTGTTGGCGGGAAACCAGACAAAAGCCAGTATAGAAAATTTAAAATAAAAATTGAGAATACGCCAAACGATATTGCAATGTTAAAAGAAGTTTTAGAAAGGCGGTTTTTGCATAAAGAGTGGAAATATCCAGATGCAATATTAATTGACGGGGGCAAAGCCCAGTTAAACGTTGCTATAAAAGTAAAAAACGAAAAATTAGAAACAAAGCGTATAAAAGTTATAAGCATTGCAAAAAGAAACAATGAATTATATATAGAAGGCCGCGATAAGCCTATTTTATTGAAAACATTGCCCCGGGAAATTTTTAATTTAATTTTACAATTAGATGATGAGGCGCACCGCTTTGCAATTACCTACCACAAAACTCTCCGCAAAAAAAATTTGTTGCAATAAATATTGCATTTTTACAAAAATATGCTAATATAAAACAATATGAAGAAGCTTCTCTCTCAAGTTATAAGCGCTTCGCTTGGGCTTTGGCTGGCATCATTGTTTGTGCCAGAAGTATATATTAGCTTGCTGGCAAACACAAACTTTTTTGGTTTTGGCTTAACTTCTCAATGGGAACTTTTTTTAGTGCTAGGCATTGTTTTGGGCCTGCTTAATTACTTTGTAAAACCTGTATTAGATACATTAGCTCTGCCGTTGAAAATAATAACTCTTGGATTATTCAGCATTGTTATAAGCATGGCAATGATATGGATACTCGACTTAATTTTTACTGAAATAAGCATTCCCCTATTATGGCCTCTTTTAGACACTTCTATAATTATTTGGTTTTTAAATTTTGTTATCATAAAATTAATAGTTAAAGATAATTAAAAAATAACTCAAAATTATATCGTATTATGAATACATATTTGATTTACGCGCAAATTGCAGTTTCAATAATTTTAATCGTGCTTATATCAATACAGCAACGAGGCGCTGCTTTGGGTTCTGCTTTTGGCGGAGGCGGAGAGTTTTATTCTGCAAGAAGAGGAATGCAAAAAAAAATTTACTACGCAACGGTTGTTATATCTGCCCTCTTTATTATTTTAGGTTTTTTAAATATTTTAATACAATAAGAAGCTTACTTAATGAGTTCATCTAAACTTCCGACTTTTTCCCAATGGAAACAAGTTTTTAAAGTGCTTAAAAAAGGCGAGCAAAAAACGCTTTTAATTTTTTTTGGTTTAGCTTTTGTATCTTTAGCGTTTTTGATTATAAATTTTTATATAAATAATACAAAAGCAGTGCCCTCATCGGGCGGAACATATATAGAAGGTGTTGTTGGCCAGCCAAGATTCATAAACCCAATTTATGGCGAAACCGACGACATTAACAGGTCGTTAATTGACCTTATTTTTTCTGGGTTAATGACCTACGATAAAAATGGGAAAATAGTTAAAGATATGGCTGAGAGCTATAGCGTTTCTGATGATGGAAAAACTTATAATTTTCAGTTAAAGAATAATATTTTTTGGCAGGATGGAAAACCTCTCACAGCTGACGATATAATTTTTACAATAAAAACAATCCAAAATTCAGACTACAAAAGCCCTTTAAGAGCAAACTGGATTGACGTGAATGTTGAAAAAACATCAGACAAATCTTTAACTTTCACGCTTAAAACTCCTTATAATTATTTTTTGGAAAATTGCGCAGTAAAAATAATTCCAAAACATATCTGGGAAAACATACTGCCAGAAAATTTTGCGCTTTCTTCTTATAACCTTCAACCTATTGGCTCTGGACCTTATGCTTTTAAAAATTTAACTCAAACAAGTTCGGGTTTTATAAAAAACTTAAATTTAGAATCTAACCGAAAATATTATAATCGCCCGCCTTTTATTTCTAATATATCTTTTCAGTTCTTTGAAAAAAGTGAAGATTTAATAAAAGCTGCAAACGCAAAAAGCATTGATGGTTTTTCTTTGGTTTCAATAGACAACAATGAACTTTCAGCTGAAAAGAAAATTAGCCAAGGCTTGTCAAAATCTGAAAAATTTTCTGTTTATTCATTTTCGTTGCCAAGATATTTCGCTGTCTTCTTCAATGAACAAAAAACAAAAATTTTAACAGATGCCAATATAAGAAAAGGCTTAATTTATTCTGTAAACAAAAACGAATTAATACAAAAAATAAATACTGACACAAAAATAAATATTTCAGCTGTTGATTCGCCGATATTGCCAGATTTTTTTGGATACCAAAAGCCAACAAATATTTATGAATTTGATGTTCAAAAAGCAAAAGATTTTTTAGACAAATCGGGATTTAAAGATAACGCGGGCCAAAGAGAAAAGCCAAATGATAAAAAACCTGCTTTCAAATTTAAAAGTTATTTGTCGGCAGGATCAAAAGGAACAGAAGTTACAGAACTTCAAGGATGCTTGTCCCGCCTAAAAGACAATAATTTTGCAAACCTTATGCAAGGAGAAACTAATGGCGTTTACGGCAAGGGAACTGAAAATGCTGTTTTAGAATTTCAAAAAAAATATTTGCCAGGCGAAAAATCAACTGGCGAAGTTGGACTAAAAACAAGACAAAAACTAAACGAACTCTGTATTCCTCCCCAGCAAAATTCTCAGCCTTTAAAATTTGTTCTAACAACTGTAAATCAGCCGCAATTAATAGAAACCGCTAACTTATTAAAAACCTATTGGCAAAATGTCGGAGTATCAATTGATATTAATGCAGTAGATATTTCTGAATTAAAAACTATTATAAAAAACAGGAGCTACGACGCTTTGCTTTACGGCCAAGCCCTAGGAAGCGCGCCAGACCTTTATCCTTTCTGGCATTCTTCGCAAATTAACGATCCAGGATTAAATTTATCTGAATATTCTAATAAAGATGTTGATACTCTATTAAAAGACGCAAGAGAAAATTTAGATGCCAGTAAAACAGAACAAGATTATGAGCAGCTGCAAAACATAATAACTAACG